>DATBNH010000666.1:0-7042 GCA_036554405.1 Cellvibrionaceae bacterium
GGTCACTATCAACAACACTGAAGATTGCTGGAGTAATAATGAAAGTTATTATTTTACCCGACGCTGCCGCTGTAGCCGTTTACGGGGCTAACTTATTCAAACAACTGCTGCACAATAAAGCCGATGCAGTACTGGGGCTTGCCACAGGCTCAACTCCGCTGGCACTTTATCAGCAGTTAATCGAACTCAATAAATCCAGGGCTATTAGCTTCAAACAGGTGACCACATTTAATCTGGATGAGTATCTGGGCCTCGCCGATGATCATCCGCAAAGCTATCGCCAGTTTATGAACCAGCACTTGTTTGAGCATGTGGATATCAACTTGAATAACACCCATGTACCAGCGGGTAATGCCGCCGATCCACACACTGCCTGTATCGACTACGAGAAGGCGATTCACCGAGCCGGCGGCATTGATATGCAATTGCTGGGCATTGGCCGCAATGGCCACATTGGGTTTAATGAGCCGTCGTCATCGCTAGCCTCACGCACACGCATCAAAACCCTGACCCGCGAAACCATTAACGACAATGCGCGCTTTTTCAGTGAAGACGAATACCAGCCGCACCTGTCAATCACCATGGGTATTGGCACCATACTTGACTCTAAAAAAGTGGTATTACTAGCCACTGGCGACAATAAAGCCCAAGCCGTTAAAGCCATGATCGAAGGCCCCTTGACGGCCGCCTGCCCGGCATCAGCACTGCAAATGCACCCAGAGGCAAGCATTATTATCGACAATGCTGCCGCCTCGGCATTAACCGATCAAGCCTTTTACCGCCATATCGAACAAGAAAATCAAAAACTGGAGCAGAGACTTCACCAATAAACGCCCGTAACCTACCCATCATCGTAAAACACCAGGGATAACTTCTGTGGATGGGTAATCTTAACGAGGATGCACTATGGAACGCTCAGCTCTTTTGGCACAGCGCGTGTTAGCCATTGATGTGTTTCGCGGTATCACTATTTTTACTATGGTGTTTGTCAACGAGCTGGCGGGTATTGGTGATATTCCCGCCTGGATGAAACACCTGCCGGCCGACGCCGATGGTATGACGTTTGTCGACCTGGTTTTTCCGGCGTTTTTATTTATTGTCGGCATGTCGATTCCCTTTGCGGTGCAATCACGTGTACTAAAAGGCCACTCAACATTGGCTATCTTTCATCACATTGCCGTTCGCAGTTTTGGGCTGATTGTGCTCGGCGTGTTTATGGTCAATTCCAGCGCTAATTATGACCTGCAAAGCATGAATATTTCGCTACCAGTATGGACTCTGCTAATGTATGCAGCCGTTCTGATGATCTGGTCGCATCAACCCCCATCGCGCTCACAGGCGGTTTTATGGAGTTTGCGAGCTACCGGCATCGCTCTATTGATTGGATTGTGGCTGTCTTACCGAGGTGCAGGCAACACCGGCATCACAGCCCAATGGTGGGGCATTTTGGGCTTGATTGGCTGGGCCTATCTGGGCGCGGGCACCGTGTACTTACTGGCTATTAAAATTACCCATCCAGTACGACAGTTAGCGCTCTTGATAATAGCGGCACTGCTATTTATCGGGCTCTTTTATCTTCTGTCCGGTGCCGACCACCACCGGGATCATATGATTCGCTGGCTGGGTGAGAATAATCGCAATCACACCCATATCGCCATTATTCTTGGTGGCACTGTGTTGTCTTTATTATTTTACAGCACCGCTTTTGCCGCTTACCGGTTGCGCAACTTTGTCATGATAAGTATCGCACTGGCGCTATTGGCACTGACCAGCTGGCAATTCTCACCCATCTCAAAAATTTGGGCCACGCCGAGCTGGGCACTGTTCAGTGTCTTTTTCTGTTGTCTGATTTTTGCGGCAGTTTATTACGTGGTAGATGTCAAAAAAATATCCGGTTGGTGCCGAGTGTTTGAACCGGCGGCAACCAACCCACTATTAATTTATATACTGCCATCTATTATCAGCGCATTTTTGATGTTGATAGGATTTACCTTGCGCCCAGAATTTTTTAATACGGGTTGGGCGGGTATTCTCTGGTCGCTGCTATTTACTGCTGTGGTCATGTATCTGGGAGCAGGCCTGAATAGGTTAGGTTTAAAGCTTAAGCTATAACACAAAACCCGGCATTGCCTTATCGACACTGCCGGGTTTTATGGTGCTTTTGCAAAAACCGCAAAGTTTTGCTAGGTGTTCACCCCACAAACACCCGCGCATTTCTAAACAGTCGCAGCCAGGCGCCGTCTTCATTCCAATCGCTGGGGTGCCATGAGTTAGTCACTGTACGGAACACCCGCTCCGGGTGCGGCATCATCAGTGTCACCCGGCCATCGGTACTGCAGACACTGGTAATGCCCAGCGGTGAACCGTTAGGATTGGCCGGGTATTGTTCTGTTACCTGTACCTGGTTATCGACAAACCGCATGGCCACTGTGCCACTGCTTTCACAATGCTCCAGCGCACTAGAGCTGGCAAATTCTGCACGGCCTTCACCGTGAGCCACCGCTACGGGTAGATGCGAGCCCTCCATACCGGTAAACAAAACCGAGGGGGATTTTTGAATTTGCACCAATGAAAAGCGCGCTTCAAATTGCTCGGATAAATTGCGCACAAAGCGCGGCCAGTGATCGGCACCCGGAATCAAATCCTTGAGATTAGACATCATCTGGCAGCCGTTACACACGCCCAAACTAAAAGTATCGGCGCGGTGGAAAAACTGCTGAAACTGCTCGCGCACAGCGGGATTAAACAATACCGATTTAGCCCAGCCCTCACCGGCACCCAACACATCACCGTAAGAGAAGCCGCCACAGGCCACTAATCCTTTAAAGTCAGCCAGCGATACCCGACCGGCCAATAAGTCGCTCATATGTACATCCACAGCAGTGAACCCAGCGCGATCAAAGGCCGCGGCCATTTCTACCTGACCGTTAACACCCTGCTCGCGCAAAACCGCCAGCTGCGGCTTAACGCCAGTATTAATAAAAGGCGCTGCCACATCGTCGTCGGTGCTGTAGGTTAACTGTACCGACAGGCCCGGGTCTTGCGCCATCAGGCTTTCAAATTCCTGACGCGCACAATCGGGGTTATCACGCAGTGCTTGCAAACGGTAACTGGTTTCACTCCACAGACTCTGTAAAATTACCCGAGATTGATCAAACACCAAGGCATTTTTGTGTTCAATACGCAACCAGTCATCGTGGTTAAGCGTGCCCAAACGGTGTACACAATGGTCCAACCCCGCCTGTTGATACTGCGCCAAAACCGCATCCACATGATCGCGCTTTACCTGCACCACAGCACCCAGCTCTTCATTAAACAAAGCGGCTAAAGGGCACTCGCCTAAAGCATCAATATCAATATCAAGGCCGGTATGCCCAGCAAAGGCCATTTCTGCCAGAGTGGTAAACAGCCCACCGTCACTGCGATCGTGGTAGGCCAGTAATAGCTCATCGGCCAGCAATTGTTGCGTTGCGTTAAAAAAGCCTTTTAAGTGCTCAGCATTATCGAGATCGGCGGGATCACAACCCAGTTGGCTGTAGGTCTGCGCCAGAATCGAACCGCCGAGACGGTTTTGACCTGCACCCAAATCAATCAGTAACAATTCAGTGGCGCCTTCGGTGGTTTTCAGTTCGGGGGTAATACCCTTGCGCACATCGGTTACCGGGGCGAAAGCTGTAATCACCAGCGACAGCGGTGCTGTCACCGCTTTATCGCCGCTGTGGTCGCGCCAGGCGGTGCGCATAGACATAGAGTCTTTACCCACGGGGATGGTAATGCCCAGTGCCGGGCAAAGCTCCATACCGACGGCCTCTACGGTGCGGTAGAGTTTTTCATCTTCACCGCGATGGCCGGCGGCGCACATCCAATTGGCCGAGAGTTTAATATCGCTGAGCTTCTCAATAGGCGCGGCGGCGATATTGGTAATCGCCTCGGCCACGGCCATGCGGCCCGAGGCCGGTGCATCCAACAGGGCCACAGGCGTGCGCTCGCCCATGCTCATGGCCTCGCCGCGGGTGCTATCATAGCTAACCGTGGTCATGCCGTAATCGGCCACCGGCACCTGCCAGGGGCCGACCATTTGATCGCGCGCTACCTGCCCGGTTACCGAGCGATCGCCAATGGTAATCAGAAAACTTTTGCTGGCCACGCTGGGGTGCTTAAGCACCCGCTCGGCGGCTTCGTTAATATGGATATCGGCCGTGTCAAAGGCCTCGCTGGCAGGGGTGTAACGGTTCGCCTCCCGGTGCATTTTCGGCGCTTTGCCAAACAACAGCGACATAGGCAAATCCACCGGCTTGGCATCAAAGTGAGTGTCGTTAACCAACAGATGCTGCTCGCTGGTGGCCTCGCCCACTACCGCATAGGGCGCGCGCTCGCGCTGACAAATGGCTTCAAAACGAGGCAGCTGTTCGGGGCTAATAGCCAACACATAGCGCTCTTGAGATTCGTTACACCAGATGGCCAAGGGGCTCATACCCGGCTCGTCGTTGGGCACCTTGCGCAACTCGAAGCTGCCGCCACAGCCGCCATCTTTGACCAGCTCAGGAAAGGCATTAGACAAACCACCGGCGCCCACATCGTGAATAAAGGCAATAGGGTTAGCATCACCCAGTTGCCAACAGCGGTCGATGACTTCCTGACAGCGGCGCTCAATTTCCGGGTTCTGACGTTGCACCGAGGCAAAATCCAGATCTTCCGACGAGGTGCCAGAATCCATAGAGGAAGCAGCGCCGCCACCGAGGCCAATCAACATGGCCGGTCCACCCAGCACCACCAGTTTGGCCCCGGGATTAAACGGAGGTTTATCGACGTGTTCGCTGCGAATATTGCCGTAGCCGCCAGCCAGCATGATCGGCTTGTGGTAACCGCGGCGCTCGCCGTCGTAGTCGGCCTCAAAGGTGCGAAAGTAACCGCAAATATTAGGGCGGCCAAATTCGTTGTTAAACGCCGCGCCACCAATGGGACCTTCGAGCATAATATCCAGCGCACTGACAATGCGATCGGGCTTGCCGTAGCTCTGCTCCCACGGCTGAATATAAGAGGGGATTTCAAGGTTAGAGACGGTAAACCCGGTTAAACCCACCTTGGGCTTGGAGCCGCGCCCCACCGCGCCTTCATCGCGAATTTCGCCACCGGCACCGGTACCGGCACCGGAAAAAGGCGATATAGCTGTGGGGTGATTGTGGGTTTCCACCTTCATTAACAGGTTAACGGCCTCATTGCTGTAACCATACTCGCATGTTGCCGGGTCGGGATAAAAACGACCGGCTACCGGGCCCGCTACTACCGCCGCGTTGTCGGCATAGGCTGAGAGCACGTCCTCGCCCCCCAACTCGTTGGTGTTTTTAATCATCTTAAACAGGCTGCGACTCTGCTGCTCGCCATCGAGCGTCCAACTGGCATTAAAGATCTTGTGCCGACAGTGCTCGGAGTTGGCCTGGGCGAACATCATCAGCTCCACGTCCACCGGGTTGCGTCCGAGCTTTTCGAAGTTCTCGACTAAATAATCGATCTCATCGTCGGCCAGGGCCAAGCCCAGATTGTTATTGGCCTCAACCAAAGCCTCGCGGCCGCCGCCTAAAATATCCACACTGGTCTGCTCGGCAGGCGAGTGGTGATCAAACAAGCCTGCCGCCGCATCAAAGCTGTCCAGCGCGGTCTCGACCATGCGGTCATACAACTCGGCCATCACCGCTTGTTTTTCGTCATCGGCAATGGTGCCGCTGATACGATAGCTGATACCCCGCTCCAGACGATTCACCTGGAACAAACCGGCATTATGAGCAATATCGGTGGCCTTGGAAGACCAGGGTGAAATGGTGCCAAAGCGCGGTACCACAACCACCAGTTGGCCATCATCCGAGGGCAACTCATCCATGCGCGGGCCGTAGGTCAAAAGCTGGGCCAGCACGGCGTGCTCTGTTTCAGACAGTGGCGCGGCAAGGTCGACAAAGTGGGTGTAAGCCGAGCTCAGGCCGGTGATACCGGGGGCCAGCTGTTGCAGGCTGGTTAACAGCTTGTGCGTGCGAAAAGAACTCAGAGCAGTAGCGCCGGGCAAGATGAGCATAGGGATTGCAACCTCAATAACGTGCATCGGGTAATGTGACCATGTTTGCATGATCTGACGGCCATACGCGGGGCGTATATAAACGTAAGGTCGCCTGAAGAAGGGGCGCCATTGTACTTGATCTGGCCTCTGCTGGCAGCTTTTGCGCGCAAAAAATACGCAAGCTTGCACCGGCTTGATGGCATATAGCCAACCTGGCATCTAAAACGACCCGCTATAGCCAAATTGTCTTTGCCTTGCCCCCCTATGGCGCCTAAAATTTGATCAGTGCTACTACAATTTAGAACCATTTACAATCTAGCGAATCACACCAAGAGAAGGTAAGATCGCTCAAATTCTGCACGACTCGAGAAATGCTGCATGTGTTTAGCGCCCAAAGGGCTGGCACACAAAGGTAGGTAGCAATGGCACTCAGCAGGTATTGGCTGGTATTTAAATCATACAGAGCGGTGTTTTCTTACCGCCGCACGCTGTTCGGCGTATTTTTAATTGGCATTTGCCTGACGCTGACCGGCAGCCGCACACCCAGTATGTTAGAACGCGTTCTGGCCGCCGGTGAAATCCGCGTCCTCTCGCGCAATGGCCCCACCACCTGGTATGAAGACAGCAATGGCACCACCGGTTTCGAATACACCTTAATGCAGGGTTTTGCCGATTCTCTAGGGGTCAAGCTGGTAATCGAGGATCAAGAGAACCTCAGTCATATGCTCACCCAGGTCACCCGGGATGAAGCCCATTTTGCCGCCGCCGGTCTCACGGTCACACCCGATCGACAAAAATGGGTGAAATTCACCCAGCCCTATCATGCTGTGACTCAGCAACTGATTTACAACCATAACCAACCCAAACCCGGCAGTGTAGACGACCTTGTAGACAGCGATATTCTGGTGATTGCCGGCTCCTCTCACGCAGAACGCCTGCAACAACTGCGTCGGGAGCACCCGGCATTGAATTGGGACGAGCAGCACAACCTGG
>DATBNH010000673.1:0-5851 GCA_036554405.1 Cellvibrionaceae bacterium
ACAGTCTAGCCCAATGGTTAAAACAGGCCCATAAAATATGACGAACGGGAATTTACCCGCGTCAGCGGGCAGGTTGGACTACAAGGCGACTTGAGCGCATGCCGCCAGAAATCGCTATATAAAAAAGTAATAAGCCCCAAAAATCATCTAAGCCTTTTCTGATCTGGCGCATTATTCCACGCGTATATTGTAGCCATCTTCTCTCTATAAGAGCATGCTTCTATGTCCAAGCCCCTCAGTATTGCCCAACGCCTCAGTCTGGGTTTTGGTTTAATTCTATTATTACTTATTGTGGTCACCTTGCTGGGCATTCAACGGGTGGGCGTTATTGATGCCACCCTGGCCGAGGTAAGCCAGGGCGCCAGCCAGAAGCAGCGCTTTGCTATCAACTTTCGCGGCAGTGTTCATGACCGCGCAATCGCCATTCGCGATGCCGTTTTGGTAGATACTCAAAGCGCCCTGAACAGTCATTTGCGGGAGGTAGAGCGGCTGGACAAGTTTTATCAGGACTCGGCCATCGCCATGGATACACTGTTTGCCGAACAAGCCGTTTCTGACCAGGAACGACAGCTGCTGCGCAACATCAAGACTATTGAAATCACCACTAATACCCTGACCCGTGAGTTAATCGACCTCCGGCTGGCGGGAAATAGCGAGCAAGCACGTCAATTCTTACTTTCAAAAGTATCACCCGCTTATAGCGCTTGGCTGGCTGACGTGAATGCATTTATCGATTATCAAGAGGCTGCAATTCGCCATGATGTTGCCGAGGTGCAAGACATTGCCAGCGGCTTTGGCGTTACCATGGTGTTGTTTTCCGGTCTGGCACTGGTGGCAAGTGTGGTGGTGTCGTTATTGATTATTCGTAACGTCAAATCAACCTTGGGGGCAGAGCCGCATGAAGTGTCCGCAGCTGTGGAGCAACTGGCTGCAGGGCAATTGTCTGTTAATCAACACAGCGCTTACCCCAACAGCGTAATGGGCCGGGTTAATCAAATGGCCACGCGCTTGGCGGGTATTATTCAAGAAGTACGAGATGCTGCCCTGCAATTAAGTCAGGCCTCAGAGCAATTGAACGGTACATCAAACGACAACAATATTCAGATCCAACGCCAATCTTCAGAAATCGAACAAATGGCAACGGCAATTAATCAGATGACCTTGTCAGTCACTGATGTATCGCGCAATGCCGGCGGTGCCGCCAGCGCTACCCAGAAAGCTGATCGAGAAGTGGCGACAGGTAGCCATACTGTAAAAAACACAGCTTCGGCAATTCAACAGCTGGCCGAAACATTGGAAGGCGCCACCGAAAAAGTTCAGACTGTCTCTGAGCAAAGTGGTGACATTGAAAAAATTGTTGAAGTCATTAATGCCATTGCCGAACAAACTAATTTGCTGGCTTTAAATGCAGCCATTGAGGCCGCTCGAGCCGGAGAACACGGCCGAGGTTTTGCGGTAGTTGCCGACGAAGTTCGCTCGCTTGCTAATCGCACACAACAGTCAACCCGAGAAATCAGAAGTATGATAGCAACCCTACAAGAGGGATCCAGCAGTGCTGCCGAGGTTATGCTAACCAGCCGTAAGCTGGCACAGAATACGGTTGCACAAACCCAGGCTTCAGAACTGGCACTCGAAAGCATCAGGCGCGAAGTGCTGGCAATTACTGATATGAATACGCAAATTGCCAGTGCCGCCGAGGAACAAAGTCAAGTCGCCGAAAACGTAAACCAGAACATTAATCGTATCAGTGCTGCCACCCTGGCATCCTCGTCAGGCTCTAATCAGGTGGCGGAATCCAGCAAGGTACTGGCTCAGCTGGCAGAGCAGCTGAGTCAAAAAGTGAGTTACTTTCAGCTTGCCTCCACACTGCAATCATTACCGACCAAAGACTACGTGGCTACCAAACCGCAAAGCTCAGTGTCTCGCTTAACGGTCACACCTCAACTTTCTGGGGTTTGAATACAGTTTTTGCAATAAATCAGAGTGGTTGGCAACACATATGCCATCAACCACTCTGACGATACAATACTTTACATACTCATCTTGATAGTCACCGTTAATAATACCCAGTGCCTGTAACGCTACTGTTCAAGCAAGCCACCGCGAAATCTGTGACTTTTCATGCCTCCGTTTTTTTCGCTTTGTGTGAGTTATGCAGCATTTCTGATTCCGGCGTAATCGTTTACATCCGATTAAGCGCTTTACCACTATGTCATCTTCACGTATTGTCGATGCGCTCATCGTGTGCCAGCAACATTTTCGGGCCCACAGCAGAGGAACTATTTTTCAATAACTACGCTGAAGAATATTAATAACCAACACAGGGGAACTGGTGATGAAAAAAAATTACACTCAATTTCTATTTACGTGTCTGGGTGCAATGCTCCTGGCGCTCAGTACGCTGGCATTCGCCCAGGATGGCAAAATGCACCCGATAGAAGCACCGGATGAACCCGGTGCTATACCTCTGAACACTGGCGGTGTAGAGGAACAAAATGCGCCGGAATCGTGGTTCCGCCAGTGGGGCGATCCTATGGCGCGCAACATATCTAAAGCCACATTAACACCTGTGCTTGCAGACCCCGAGAAGGCCAATGGCGCGACGGTTATTGTCGCCCCCGGTGGTGGTTTTATGTGGCTTTCTATGGGTAACGAGGGCTGGGAAGTCGCCGAGGCTCTGGCCAATCAGGGCATTAATGCCTTTGTGCTCAAATATCGCCTACAACCTACAGCGCCTACGTTGGAAGCGTTTGAAAATCAAATGAACCGGCGCTTTGAGGAAGCGGCAGATTCTGCCAGTTCTGATGAATCCAACGAGCGCCCCAGAAGGCCCCGTGGAGACCTTTCCAATCAAATTGCCGATGTTGAAGCGGCCTATGCGATGATTCTCGAACGCGCCGATGAATGGGGTGTAGATACAAACAGAATCGGCATGATGGGTTTCTCGGCGGGCGCGGGCCTGACCATGGCGACTACGCTTAACTCTAAAAAAGTTGAACTGGCATTTATTGCGCCAATTTACGGCGGTATGGGCGCGGTGGATGTTCCCGAAAACGCACCGCCCATGTTTGCCGCCGTTGCCGTAGACGATTTTTTGTTCACCGGTGATTTTGGTCTGATTCAATCCTGGCACAAGGCTGACATTCCGGTTGAGTTTCACCTTTATCAGAACGGTGGTCACGGCTTTGGCCTGGGCAACCCCGACCGCACCAGCAACAAGTGGTTTGATGCATTTATTCACTGGCTTGATGTAAACAAATTTTTAAAGCCCACAGAACAGTAACTGAATAAACCCAAAGGGAGCATTGATTTTCAATAAATGCCCCCTTTGGGTTTTACACCTCCCATTAAGAAACCAGCTTACCCTCGCCGCATAATGAAATGCGTTTCAATTGTTGTTAAACCAACCGGCAATTAAAAGTTACGTAAATAATCGTCTATAGCCAGAATGTTGCAATATGATTGCTGACCAGCAGGCCACTGAAAGCATGGCCCCGCACGTAAAAATAACAATTGATACAAGGGTGTGTTCAATGAAAAAGATCTGTTCCTTCATGGTGCTATTTGCAGTATCGCTAGTAAATCCATGCCTTTCGGAGACGACCGCCTCCAGAGTTATCGAAAACGGCGGCACAGGCGAGCACAGCGCTATTATGCTTACAGAGGCATCGCTACCCACCCACACTCTGTTCAGACCCGAGAATATTGCTGAATTTAACCCGCAAAAAACACTGCCGGTTATTGTTTGGGGCAACGGCGCTTGTCACGACTCCCCTTGGGAGCATGTTAATTTTTTGAACGAGATAGCCTCCCATGGCTTTTTAGTTATTGCCATTGGCACCATGCCTAAAGAGAGTGGTGAGCAAGTTACAGAGCGATCAACTTCGTCAAAATTAACTGACGCCATAGACTGGGCAATTGCGCAAAACAGTAACAAGCAAAGTGCTTATTACCAAAAAATAGACACTACGAAAATTGCAGTGAACGGTATGTCTTGCGGCGGTCTACAAGCCCTTGAAGTGGCCGATGACCCCAGAATTACCACGCTGGGTGTTTTTAACAGCGGCATATTCAACGAACCCATGCCATCAAGACTGCCCGGCATGCCGCAACTGGATAAAAAACAGTTGGAGAAAATCCACACACCAACCCTCTACCTGCTCGGCGGCACCTCAGATATTGCCTACGACAATGGCATGAACGATGTAGAACGTATTAATCATGTACCGGTTTTTGTGGGCAACCTGGAGGTTGGCCATGGCGGCACCTATACCCAGCCCCATGGCGGTGAATTTGCCCGAGTGGCAGGCGCCTGGTTTAAATGGCAACTTAAAAACGACCAAGAGGCTGCCAAGCTATTTGTTGGCAACCCACCGGGACTGGCCAAAACACCAGCGTGGAGTTTTGATAAAAAGAATATGCCTTAGCCACTCAATCAAAATTAATAGAGCCAGGGCCTCTGCATCTGAAAAAACACAAACCCTGGCCCCATTTATTGATGTATCAACCACCGGTGATCGGGCTAATGGTTAATCGGTGGCCGCTTGATAAAATGCTGAGCCGCTAAAGGCGGCTCAGTGCTTGCTTGATTCGCGTCTCATTATAGCCACGAATCACTTCGCCACGAATAACCATTAGCGGCACACCATTGCCATTTAACTCTTTGAAACGCTTGGCGCCTTCTGCCGAACGCTGCACGTCTATATCGGCATAGGGTATACCCCGCTCACGTAGCATGGTGCGCACTTTTTTGCAGTAACCGCAACTTTGGGTGCCATAAAGCACAACGTCTTGATTGTTGGCACTAACAAAGCTCGCCTTGCCCGAAGAGCTTGAAGACTCAAAGGATGAACTATTGAAAATCTCCCCCCGAAACTGAAAAGCTAAAAATATCACGGCTATTATGACAATATAACGCATACTATTTCCCTATTTTTTTAAATTCTAAACAATGATTATAACAATAACATACGATCCAGGGATCCCTGTACAAGCACAAGGTGTCCAGCGGCCCTCTGAATAAGTCTAGGCTTGCTGAAACACTGCATCAGCTTGTCAGGAGGCTTGGCTGCCACAGAATCTTGAACACCCTCGTCCCAGCCGCACGATCTTTTTGCGGCCACACTACAACCGCTTGTTAACAGTTCACTGCCACTCAATTTTCAGATCCTTGCGTGACTGAGCGCAGTCACGCAGGTAGAGATTAATAAGGCTTTGATATGGAAGGTCCTTTTTCTCAGCAAGATTCTTGAAGTACGCTACGGTATCTTCATCCAGCCGGATCGTAACCTGCTTCTTGAGCTTCTTGGCGTATGGATTCTTGACGGATTCGGAAAAGTCGTAATGATCACGCATGTCTGTACCCTTCATAAGTATTTCGTTCTCGGCTATTTACCTTACGGGCGGAGATAATTCGAATAATTTCACCGTCTCTAACACAGTGGCACACCACCAGTAAACGAGAATGAATGCTTGTACCGAGGAGAATGAACCGGTCCTCCTCTTCAGAATGGTCTGGGTCAGCTATAAGACGTGAGAACTCATCCGTGAAGGCAGTTTTGGCCTCCTTGAACGAGACGTCATGCTTCTAGCGATTAGCGGCATCCTTGCGAGGATCCCAGTCAAAGAAATACTGACTCATACTTACATTGTATTTACATTATAATTATTGTCAAGGCACCAACCTAGATACTGTTAACGCCGCGTGCAAGGGCGCGAGTTTACGAGCGTCCCACCGCCGCCACCGGCGGTGAATTGACACGCTTTGTTATGCTGAATTTTCTGGGTCATATGATTTGGATCCTTTACATCGCGGATACCTTCGGCAACCCCAGAATTTACTGCCCGGATT
>DATBNH010000002.1:0-1643 GCA_036554405.1 Cellvibrionaceae bacterium
CAAACAGCGTCTGCGCCTGCAACGCGCGCTGTTACAACGCCAGCAATTGTTCCGCCATATGGTCGTTACCTTCCCTCCAGGGTTCTTACCGCCTGAGCTGAATTCTCTGGTCTACCGCACCCTGATCGCCACCTGCGAACAACTGGCAGGGCTAGAGCCACAAAAGCCTCATGCCCAGGAAGCGGCGCAATATAGCAAACAACTGGCCGAAACAACGGCCGCCGCCAGCCGCCCTCGACTGGAGAGTGAACAACAGGCCGCCGAGGTAAATACGCTACTACAAGAACTGATGCGCGCTCTGATAACCTGGTCCGAACGCGGACAGATAGGCAAACCCCAGGCCGCCAAGCTGGCAGCACACATTCGCCGGCTATTGCTGCAAGTCACCATTGACAGCCATTTGCAGCAGGCCAAAACATGCCGCGCAGAAAAGCGCCTTAAACTCGCTATTCACCATTACAACCTGGCACGGCAAGCGCTACTGAAAGAGTCTGCCCAACAAAATGTCCAGAAACAGATTGAACAGATCAGTGCAGCAATTACTCAGCTTGAGTCTGAGGTTGCCAATGCCGATACCCAGGTCACCTCCACGGTGGAAGACAATAAAGACCAGAAGGCCTGGGAAGAGCTGGAAGAGACCGACAGTTGGAAGAAAAAGCAGATCTACGATTGATTAAGCTTAATCGACGCCGAGTTAATGCAATAACGTAATCCGGTTGGGGCCGGGCCATCGTTAAATACATGGCCCAGATGACAACCACACTCGGCGCACACCACCTCGGTGCGGCGCATGCCGTGACTATCATCAAACACCTCTGTAATCACTCCATTGTCAGCCGGCGCGTAAAAGCTCGGCCAACCACAACCGGCATCAAACTTGGTGTTGGATTTGAACAGAGCCACACCGCAGCCCCGACAGTGATATTCGCCCTCGGCAAATACATCCCAGTACTCCCCGGTAAAGGGCCGTTCGGTGCCTTTTTCGCGGCACACGTAATACTGCTCGGAGGTTAGGGTTTCACGCCAGTATTGTTCGCTGTACTTTTCGTTATTACTCATAGAGATATCCTTGACACAAGAGGCCGCCAGCACGGATGATTGGCAGCTTGGTAATTTTATAGAGCATCTTAGTGCAAATGGATACGATTAAGAAATCCGAAAAGTTGAACGGTGTGTGTTACGACATTCGCGGGCCGGTATTGGAGCACGCCTATCGCCTCGAAGAAGAAGGCCACCGTATCATGAAACTGAATATTGGCAATCCGGCGCCGTTTGGCTTTGCCGCGCCCGATGAAATCATTCAGGACGTCATCTACAACCTGCCCAACGCCGAAGGCTATACCGCCTCGCGCGGGCTGTTTGCTGCGCGCAAGGCGATTATGCAGGAGTGTCAAAAACTGCGTATCCCCGGCGTTGATATCGACGATATTTTTCTTGGCAATGGCGTCAGCGAGCTGATTGTCATGGCCATGCAGGCGCTACTCAATAACGGCGATGAAATTCTGGTGCCAGCACCCGATTACCCACTGTGGACCGCCGCTGTCACCCTCGCCGGCGGCAAGGCCGTGCATTATCGCTGTGATGAGCAGTCCGACTGGTTTCCCGACCTGGAGGATATTGCCAGCAAAATTACCGATAAAACA
>DATBNH010000047.1:0-5124 GCA_036554405.1 Cellvibrionaceae bacterium
TGCGGCAAGGGCGCACATTCAACAGGAAACAGCCGAAGACCCTGTGGCGCTATATCGCCAAGTGAATGTAAGCATGACCAAGCACTTGGCGAAAGCGGCAATAAACGCTGGGGTTAAGCGTTTTATTTTTATCAGCTCTGCGGGTGTCCATGGTCGCGAAAGCAAGAAACCTTTTACCGAGCAAGACCCCCCGGCGCCAGATACAGATTATACGCGCTCAAAGCTTGAGGCAGAGCAAATATTATTTGCACTGGCCAAGGGCACAAATATGCAAGTCACTATTCTACGTCTGCCATTGGTCTATGGCGCTGAGGTAAAGGGAAATTTTTTATCTATGTTGCATATATTAGAGAAAAATATCCCCCTGCCGCTTGGCTCAATAAATAATAAACGCTCACTGCTTTATATTGATAACCTGCTGGATTTTATTGTGCGCTGTCTCGATCATCCAGCGGTAGAGAATGAAATTTTTCTACTGGCGGATGAGGCGGCCATATCAACCCCCGACCTTTTGCGTCTGCTCCGCGATCAGCTTCACAGCAAAACATGGATTTTCTCTCTGCCAATCTGGGTATTAAAGGTGATGGCATTCGTAGTGCACAGACAAGAGCCCCTTAACAAGCTAATGGCCTCTTTCGAAGTTGATGGCAGTAAGGCAAGGCGTCTTCTCGATTGGCACCCTCCGGTGTCCATGCGTTCAGGCATCGCTGCTACTACTGCTGCCTTTCGCAAAAAAATCGAGGAGGGCCCTCTTGATTAATCTGCTATTGATGGCTGCGGGTGTGTTTATTGTGGCTGTGCTGGCTACTGCTGCGGTGCGATTTTACGCTGTTAAAAAACAAATTCTAGATATCCCCGGCGAGCGAAGTTCCCATAGCTTGCCTACCCCAAGGGGCGGGGGGCTGGGTATTTTAGTCGCTGTCATGGGCGGATTAATATTGCTACCAATCACTGGAAACACTGTTTTTTTGATGCCACTTATTCCCGGGGTGTTGCTGGCGCTTTTATGCTTTTGGGATGATCATGGTCATATTGGCTTTCAATATAGACTGCTGGCGCAGCTAACGGCCGTTATCGCGCTGTTATTTATCCTGGGCGGCGCCCCCTGGCTAACTCTGTTTTTTTGGTCGCTACAAGATTCTCTGTCAGTTTATATATTGCTGGTAGTAACGATTGTCTGGTTTATTAACTTATTTAACTTTATGGATGGCATTGATGGTATTGCCGGACTGGAGTCTGTCTCTATCTGCATAGGTCTGATGGTACTGGGCTTTATGTCTGGGCAGGTGGGTCAATATTGGTTTTTAAGTCTTGTTTTGCTGGCGGCTTGTTTGGGTTTTTTACTGTGGAATTTCCCTAGGGCACGAATATTTATGGGTGATGTAGGTAGTGTGTTTTGTGGCTACTGCCTGGCGTTAATTTTTCTATTGGCAGGGGCGCAATCATCTATATTATTTTGGTCCGGTATCATTCTCGCCGGTGTCTTTATTGTAGATGCCAGCGTTACCTTATTGGTTCGCTTGGCGTCAGGAAAAAAAATATGGAAAGCCCATCGCAGTCATGCCTATCAGCATGCTGCTCGCCTTTATAACTCTCATATTAAAATTTCCATGACGGTAACGATCATTAACCTGTGTTGGCTATTGCCTATAGCCAGTTTAGTACTGCTGGAGCAGCTTGCGCCGGCATGGGCACTGGTAGTCGCTTATGCGCCTCTTGTAGGGTTAGCCGTGTGGCTGAATGCAGGAAGGGCTGAAACTACTTGATAACGCGCAACTTAGCGGTACTGTTTTTATGAAGCCAAACAGCATCACCCAGTTCTTCTTCCGAAGAGTAACCGGTTGGCGCCTGCATTAACAGTTCCCGAACTCGATCACAGGAATAGTCGTGGCAGGCACGGTCCAGCTCGTCAAGCAGATGGCGAGTTTCGGGCCAACTCAGACAATACTCTTCTGCACGCATTATACGTTCATGCGCTGTAGCGCTAACATTATTGCCAATCAACAGTTCTTCGTAGAGTTTTTCCCCTGGGCGCAACCCTGTGTAAGCAATAGCGATATCACCTTCGGGATGCTCCTCGTCTTTAACAGACAGGCCGGATAAATTTATCATGCGTTTAGCCAAGTCGAGTATTTTTACCGGCTCACCCATGTCCAGCACCAACACATCGCCACCAGTGCCCATAGAACCGGCCTGAACAACCAATTCAGCCGCTTCGGGAATCGTCATAAAATAACGAATAATTTCCGGGTGAGTAACAGTGATGGGCCCCCCATTTTTAATTTGCTGCCGGAATAAAGGTACCACAGATCCAGATGAACCCAGCACGTTGCCAAACCGCACCATCGTGAAACGGGTTTTGTGCTGTCTTTGCGATAGGCCTTGCAATACTAATTCAGCCATCCGTTTAGAGGCACCCATAACATTGGTGGGGCGCACAGCCTTATCGGTAGAAATCAGCACAAAAGATTCTACCCCCGCCCGAATAGCGGCCTCGGCCGTGTACCAGGTGCCGTAAACATTATTGCGAACACCCTCGACAATATTATGCTCAACCAGAGGGACGTGTTTGTAGGCGGCGGCGTGGTAGAGCGTTTGTACACCAAAGGTGCGCATAATAGTTTCAATTCGATGCTCTTTTTGCACAGAACCAAGCAATGGAATAATTTCTATATCCAGTGATCGCCTCTCCACCGCCTGTCTCAGTTCTGTTTCAAGGCGATATAAACTGAACTCATTTAATTCAAATAAGATCAGTCTGCGTGGCTGCTGTAAAATAATTTGACGACACAGCTCACTACCAATAGAGCCACCAGCCCCGGTTACCATAACGGTTTTGTGGGTGATACAAGCGCTGAGCAAGTCGCTGTTGGCTTTGACAGAGTCTCGGCCTAGTAAATCTTCAATATCCACATCGCGTATATGCTCGATACGAGCGCGACCACTAATCAGGTCAGGAATTGCCGGAGCGGTTTGCACTAACACGCTTAACGGCTCCAGCATTTCAATGATTTTTGCTCGCCTGGAGTGGGGCGTATTACCCAGTGCCAACAAAATACGCGTGGCATTATGTTTTTTAATAATCTCAGGCAAACATTGGGGACTTTGGACCTTAGTGTTGGCAAAGACTGCACCTTGCCGTGTTGGATCATCATCGACAAAAGCAACCACCTTGTAATGAGTGGCCTTTAACGCAAGACGCAACTGGTGACCGGTGTAACCTGCACCATAAACAATGACATGTTCACGTTTGCCCGCTTGTCTGCCAAGAATCATTGCAAAATGATGCACCAGCAGGCGCGGCCCGCCCAGTAGAATCAAAGCCACAGTTAGGTAGATAATGGGGACCGAGCGTGGAATAAAGGATTGAATGAAAAAACCGGCAACCGCAAGAATTATTGCCGAGCAACAAACCCCGAAAAACACCGTATTGAGAGCCTGGGGCGTCATATAGCGCAGAATCGCCCGGTACATACCGATGCGCACAAACACAATTAGGGTAAAAATGATGGTGACTGCCAAAGTGGCCAGCTCTTTTTCTGTGACATTAATACTAAAAGTGCCAAGGCGCAGGCAGATGGCGGTGTAGAGTGCAACCGATATAGCTGCCGAGTCATAAATCAGGGAGATAATCCGCTTGGTAGCACGAGAAGAATCGAATAGCGATTTGAGCATAGGGGTCGATCTCGGGTTCTGCATCGCGTGTTGATCTCTGTAGACGGCTGATTATAGGCTAAATCAAGCCAAATTGTGAGGTTTTAGCCGCATTTATAAGGTCTTGGGCCAAGTCTACGCCTGCAAGCTGTACAGAGGCTGTATGAAATTGTAAAAATACCCAGCCGCAGGGGCTTGCGCCGTCTGTAAAGGCTTGCTAAAGTTCGCGCCCTCGGCTGCCGGATCCCTTGCAGCCCTTTGTACGACCGTAGCTCAGTTGGTTAGAGCACCACCTTGACATGGTGGGGGTCGGTGGTTCGAGTCCACTCGGTCGTACCAATTCTCTTATTTTTCATAGGCTTACACGCTTCTCGTGACTTGTTGTCGGAGTTAATGGCCTTTTCTTCCTCTTGTTAATGCTAACAAAGTCACAATTTCCATCGGCTGGCTTGAAAATCGTTATTTGGCCCCCATTTTCGTGCTATCGACAACATTAGCCTTTTGGCCGATGTCACCCCTAGTATGACAGTGAAGGAGTTTTGACCCTATGACGGTTGATGCGCAAAAAGAAACCCGTGGCTTTCAGACCGAAGCCAAGCAGCTATTACATTTGATGATTCACTCGCTTTACTCCAACCGGGAGATTTTCCTGCGCGAGTTGATCTCTAATGCTTCCGATGCGGCCGATAAGCTGCGCTTTGCCGCTGTGGCAGATGACAGTCTCTATGAAGGTGACAGCGAGCTAAAAATTCGTGTCGACGTGGATAAGGACAAAAAACTGATTACCATTACCGATAACGGTATTGGCATGACCCGCGACGAGGTAATCGACAACCTGGGTACCATCGCCAAGTCGGGCACTGCCGCATTTATGCAGCAACTGACCGGTGATCAAAAGAAGGACGCCCAGCTGATCGGTCAGTTTGGCGTGGGGTTTTACTCTTCATTTATTGTTGCCGATAAAGTGGTAGTGACTACTCGACGCGCTGGTACGTCTGCTGCCGAGGCGGTGCGTTGGGAATGCGATGGCGAGGCGGAATTCAGTATCGAAACCATCGAAAAAGCCGCACGCGGCACGACTATAGAATTACACTTGAAAAATGATGCACTAGAGTTTGCCGACGATTGGCGCCTGCGCTCTATTATCAAAAAATATTCCGATCATATTGCCATTCCGGTAGTAATGACCAAACCGCAACCGGCGGGAGAAGACGCTGAGAGTGAAGAGCCACAAGACGAGGTAATTAACACCGCCACAGCTATGTGGACGCGCTCGCGTAACGATATTTCAGATGAAGAATACAAAGCTTTTTATAAGCACGTTAGCCACGACTATGCCGATCCCCTGGTATGGAGCCACAACCGGGTAGAAGGCAAGCTGGATTCCCCTCGCCTATTGTATATTCCGGCCTCCGCCCCGTTTGATTTATATAATCGCGATGCCGCTCGTGGTTTAAAGCTGTATGTACA
>DATBNH010000091.1:0-3276 GCA_036554405.1 Cellvibrionaceae bacterium
ATTCCGGAAATTGACTCTTCTGCCACCAGCTTTTATTTCAGCTACGATGATTCTGCAAGCACTGCGGCTAGAGATTTGACCTTATCGGCCATTGATTATGGCACTCAGATAGACCCTAATTGGGGGCGACCGTATGAATACCTTAATGCCGAAATTTTTTCGCACTTCGCCCCCGTTAAGGCCGAGCCTTTCACCGTATCTATGGGTTTATACCACGCTGAAGTCGGTGAAGTGCCTATTAACAGAGAATATAGTGGCGACCTTTATGCCTTAGGCGTGAACATTAGTGGGCCGACTATCTCAAAGGAAGAACGCCCCAACGTTGTGCTTACCTTGCTAGTCGATATATCGGGGTCAATGACCTCACCTTACGCTGCAGAAACCGCCACGGACATTAGATCGCTTATGGACGTGGTGAAGTACGGCCTAGCTGAGCTGGATGCCAGTCTAAAACCGGGTGACATAGTGAGCATCGTGAGCTTTGAAACTGTCGCTCGCACCGTGCTAGAACATTGGCAGTATGATGCGACCAGTAGCTTGTATCACAATGCAGTAGCATCTCTTTACGCTCAAGGCAGCACCAATCTCAATGCGGGCATTGAAGAAGCTTATCGGGTGGCACAGAGCAGCTACGATCCGGAAAAATCCAATCGCGTTGTTATTTTGACAGATGCCTACGCCAACACCGGCGAGGTGAACCCTTCGATCATCGCCGAAAATACCGTGATTAATGGCTTGGAAGGTATTCACTTTGCAGGCGTGGGCATAGGGCAGGGTTTTCAAGACGCTTTTCTACACGAGCTGACTGATATAGGTAAAAGCGTATACTCGGCAGTGATCACTCCCGCCGATGCGCGGCGCGTATTTACCAATGGGTTTATGCGTTTTATTGATAGCGCTGTTAACAATGTTCGCTTTCAGCTTGAGTACCCTGAAGGTTTTGATCAGCTGCAATCTTCCGCCGAAGAGATATCAGAAAATGAAGAAGATGTGCGCACTGTTAATTTTGCTTATAACAGCGAGCAGTTCTTTTTCGAGCTTTTCTCTAACGAGGATGGATGGGCCGACGACGATGTATTTACCCTGACTATTTATTTTGATGGCGACGAGGGTGAAGGAAAAGAAATTGTACGGGAAGAGAGTGTAAGCGTGCTTCTGGAAAAAGGTACCGATGAAATCAAGTCCGCCGCTGCCGTTACCACCCTGGCCCAGCTTGTGGCGGGCGAACTCGAATGCGAAACCGTGACCAACAGTGGTATTTATCTACAAGAAATCAATACAGATGTTTTTGCCAGCTACCGGGATGCAATCAGTCGATTCTGCGAGCGCGACCCGAGTTTATAGTGAATCGGGAGCACCTTTTTACCCCCCCCCAACCTCACATCCTGCCCGGCACCGACCGATTTCTGCACACCAAAAATCTGGCAGTGCCGCGCACCTCTTTTATTGAAGATGCAGTACAGCTCCTTGCCAGCTGTTCGACTCAAACCACCACCCCCTTGCCTACTGACCTCGACCACGTTAGGGTTGCGTGTACTGACAGCGAGGCATTGTATGCAGACAAACATTCCTTACGGCCAATGGCCCTCTCCCATTACCCCACAAACATTGACCAGTGGCAGTTTGCGTCTCGGCGAGGTGCAAACTGTGGGTGATTATGTGTACTGGTTGGAGTCTCGGCCCGATGAGGGCGGACGCAGTGTGTTGATGCAGCAGCGCTTTGGCAGCGGCGCGCGTGAGCTGCTGGATGCCAGTATCAGCGTGCGCAGCCGTGCCCACGAGTATGGCGGCGGCAGTTATCTGGCCACAGCCGATGCAGTGTATGCGGTATTCGATAGCGATCAGCGCTTGTACCAGATCCCCCTTGACCGGGGTCACTCACTGACCCCACAGGCATTAACCCCCGAGGGGCCATTTCGCTATGCCGACATGTGGCTGGATACAGGCCGCCAGCGGCTGTTGGCAGTACGCGAGGATTACACCGGCCCAGGCGAGGCGCGTGCCGAGATTATTGCGATTGATCTTGCACAGCTCAACCGCATTTCGGTATTGGCGAGCGGCGCGGATTTTTATTCAAATCCTCGCCTCAGCCCGGATGGCAATCAGCTGGTGTATCTCGCCTGGGACCACCCCAATATGCCCTGGGATGGCACGCGCTGCAGCCTTGCCCAGCTCAACAGTAACGGTGAAATTACAGACACGCAAGTTATCGCCGGAGGCGATAGCGAATCGGTATTCCAGCCCCAGTGGGGAATGGCAGGCGAGCTGTACTTTGTCAGCGACAAAAACAACTGGTGGAACCTGTATTGCTTTGATGGCACAGCGGTGCAACCGGTAATAGAAATGCAAGCCGAATTTGCCACCCCCCAGTGGGTATTTGGCATGAGTACCTATGCCGTATTAAGCGAGGATAAAATCGCCTGCTGCTACAGCCAAAACGGCCTGTGGCAACTGGCATTGCTTACCCGCAACAAAACTCGCAAAGGCTTTAAACTGCACGCCATAAACACCCCCATGAGCGAGCTGTGCTATTTAGCTGGCGGTGCTGAGCATTTGCTGTTTATTGGCGCTCATGCCCGGCGCGCACCAGCGCTCTATCACCTGTTGGCGCAATCGCTCGGCCCCAAAGCCGCCCCGCCACTGCAGCTGATCAGGCGCTCACAACCGGAGGTAATAGATAGTTGTTACTTTTCCGCGCCCGAGCCTATGCACTTTTCCACCACCGATAACGACACCGCCTATGGCTTTTACTACGCACCCAAAAACCCCGATGCCCGCGCACCCAAAGGCGATTTACCGCCGCTGCTGGTGATGAGCCACGGCGGGCCCACGGGCGCTACCAGCAGCGCTCTCAGCTACAAAATCCAGTTTTGGACAAGCCGGGGCTTTGCGGTGCTGGATGTTAACTACCGGGGCAGCACCGGCTTTGGCCGCCACTACCGCGACAAGCTCAAGGGCCATTGGGGTATTAGTGATGTTATTGATATGGCCAGCGGTGCCCAGGCGCTGGTGGATCAGGACCTCGCGCATCCGCACAAGCTGTTGATTCGCGGCAGCAGTGCCGGCGGTTTCACGGTGCTGGCCGCGCTCACTTTTACCGATACCTTTGCCGCCGGTGCCAGCCTTTATGGCATTGGCGATCTGGAAGCGCTGGTGCGCGACACCCACAAATTCGAATCGCGCTACCTGGACTCACTGATTGGCCCCTACCCTGCCGCCCGCGATGTTTACCAGGCACGCTCGCCCATTCATCATATCGAGCAACTTAATTGCCCG
>DATBNH010000092.1:0-1754 GCA_036554405.1 Cellvibrionaceae bacterium
ATTCGGGCTAGCAGGCTGTTGAAAAACGTTTTCGAGGCAGTCGATGCAAGGCAAAATCATGCGAGCCGAAGCGCAGCGGAGACCACGCACCGCAGGTGCGAGCGGCTTGCCGCGTTCATAAGCGGAGTTTATGGGTTATAAATGAGCATTTTGAGCATGATCTTAACGAAGCAGCGGCCACGCACGACTGCATGGACGCAGGAGGTAGGGCGAAGCAGGAAGCCCGAGCCGAGATAGTTTTTCAACAGCCTGCTAGTTAGCATCCCATTCATAAATAAAAACACTGGAAGAGCCGGAGGTATAAATGGGATCGGCGAAGGCAATCGCGCTGGCCGCCTCAAAGTCATCGGCTTTTATCACGTAAGCGCCACCTGTGCTATCGGTAAACGGCCCGGCCAACTCCAGTACACCGTTTTCCCTCAGCTGCGACAAGTAAGCTTTATGGGTTTCAATCGCCGATTGTTGAAAGTCAGGCGTACGAATAACCATCACTAAATATCGCATAGTATAATCCCGAATTGCCGGTTTACATTTTATTTAATAGGCATGAGTATACATGCACTCCACGAGCCCGTAATAGCATTAAGGTAAACACCCATGGCGCTTAAATGTCATGGATTGAAGTCAGATTCCGAGACAACCGTAAACGGGCAAAGTAGCCACTCTCGCCCCCAGTGAGTCAAAGCCAAGCCTAATATCGTGCATACAAGAACATAACTTCAGACTACAATTTTTTTGCGTTTATTAAATTCAGCTTGATTAATAATGCGAAAAGCTAATACTTGCCTTTCAAGGCCATACTGTTTGTCCGGTCTATTGCCTGGGTTGCAGACGAGAGTATTGGTTTTTTGCCAGCTGCGTCGTCGAAAAGCCCGGCAATCTCTTTTACAATGACCTCATCACAATCTATAGGCCCTTGCAATTTCACAACCGAGGTATTCGCTTGTCACCACCCGATCAGGAACACGTTGCGACGCTGGAAGAAGTACTCGATCGCATTGTCAGCACAGCCAAAGAGCAAGATCCGGTCTCGGTAGATAATATTTTGGATGCCGTAGGCCAGCGCTCGTTTGGGCCGGTTTTATTGTTACTGGGGTTAATTGTGCTGGCCCCAATTATTGGTGATATTCCCGGAGTACCCACGCTGGTCGCACTCATGGTATTGCTGTTATGTGTTCAGTTATTAATCCATCGCGAGCATATCTGGATGCCCGCCTGGTTACTGCGCCGCTCGATGAGTGCCAACAGACTACAAAAAGCCATGGGTTACTGCTACAAACCTGCCCGCTTTATCGACCGCTTAGTCAAACCCAGGCTGACCTTCCTCATCCGCGGTTATGTCCCCGCACGCTTGGTGGCATTGGCTTGTATGCTGGTCGCACTGGTCATGCCGTTTATGGAAGTAATTCCCTTTAGCGCCAATCTGGCAGGTGGCGTGCTCACCTTCTTTGGCCTGGCACTGGTAGCCCGCGATGGCCTGTTGGCCCTCTTGGCTTTTACCCTGACCGGTGCCAGTGTTTTTGTAGTGGTGCAAGGGGTGTTATAACCTCCAGCGCTGTTGCGGGATCACTGTTGCCGGACAACCCCTTTTCGTGTGGGCATGGTTAAGACAAAACCTTGCGCATAAGCGCATTAGAAACGACCACACCCCGCACCTCGGGCGCCCGTTGTTCTATTATGTAGAACCCGAATAACTCAAAGAAAGGCTGCGCGTTCCGACTGACGTCGGATGTCAATTCGGTTAAACCAAGGCT
>DATBNH010000120.1:0-7466 GCA_036554405.1 Cellvibrionaceae bacterium
TGGCGCAGATTTTGCTCCTACTGACGGTAAGCTCCGGATTGTTTATCAAGGTACCAAAGATTTCCGCGGTACCGTCTTCTTTGATAAAACCATCACTGTTAACAGGAGCGCCATTATTACGGATTAATACGTGTGGGCCAATGACTCTAAAAACAAGCACTAAGAGGTTAATCAGATACCCGTGGGCCTTTTTAAGTGCTTGTTTTTTAATAATATTAGGGGCATATGCCCAAGCTGATGACACGATGATGGATAGCGAACTACAAGCTATTTTTTCGCGCATTACCGACACCTATAAAGAGCTTGAGGCAAAGCAATCCAACACAGCGCCTGCAGCAGCGCCCCTTCCGACAGATTATTCCGACACTGATTCTTTCGCTGATCGTCAAGTTTTTGGCGATCAGTTGCAGCAAATCCCCAACGGGAGTCGGTTTTCTGCCGGTGAAGAGCTTATTCTCTCCGTAGCTGTTAATTCGCTCGAGCTGGCCAATGTCTTTGCTGTGAAAACCCATAGAAATTTGCAACTTGGCCTGGGTGATTTCCTGCAAATTATCGAGTTTCCTATCTATGTGGATTTGCAGCAGCTAAGCGCCGAGGGCTGGTTTTATAATGAGAGCAACCGCTTTTCCTTAACGCGATTAGATGACGGGCGCTTAAAAGTTGAGGTTAATCGCAATAATTATTACGTGAGCCCCGAGCATTATGTGCTGGAAGACGATGATTTGTATGTGGAGATAGATGATATTGCCAGCTGGTTTGGCTTTGATTACACCGTTAACGAGGCGCAACTGTCTTTAAATATACAATCGACCACTCAATTTCCGGTAGAGCAGCGTTTGGCCCGCCTTAACAAGCGTACCACCTTTAAAGGTGCCAGTTCTCGATCGGTATTACCGCTACAGAACTCCGGGTATCAATTATTCTCTCCCCCTCTTTTAGATATACAAGCTTCTGTATTGCGTACGGATCTGGATACTTCGGCTAATTATTCGGTGTTGGCGCGGCACGACCTTGCCTATTTCAATGCTGAAATATTCCTGTCTGGCAATGATGTGGATAGTCTTAACGCGGCATGGTTAACCTTGTCCAAGCAATCCGGTGACGCGGATTTACTCGGACCTCTGCGGGCAACTGAATACAGTTTCGGTGATGTTACCCCAGTCAATGCCGGGTTTGGTCAAACCCAGGCATTGAGCCGTGGTTTTAGTGTAGCCAATACCCCCCTCAACCAACTTGCAGATAACCGCAAGGTTAATTTAACCGGTGAAATTCAAGTGGGCTGGGATGTTGAGCTCTATCGTAACGGCATTTTAATTGATTCCAGATTCGCCATCAGTGAAGGCCGCTACGAATTTAATGACGTAGAGCTCGATTTTGGCAATAACGACTTTGAATTTATCTTTTACGGCCCGCAGGGACAAATTGAAACCCGAACGGAGTCATATATTGTCGACGGTAATACTACGTCGGCAGGGCAAGGCACCTATCGTTTTTCCCTGGTAGATGTGGACAAGTCGGTATTTAATGTCGCCCCAAATGTCAATGACCCCACGCAGCAAGGATTGATGGCCAGTGCCGTATTCGACTATGGTTTGACCGACTGGTTGTCGTTGACTGCTGGCACCAGCCTGTTTGAACCAGAGATTGGAGAGAGTAAGCAACTCTATACCTTGCGTAGCAATACCAGCATGGGCAGGGTGGGCTTGCTGAATGTAGGAGTGCTCTGGGATAGTGATGAGCGGCGTATCATTAATTCCAATTTCCGCACTCGTTTACGCGATACCTCCTATGCGCTCTCTCACCGACGCACCGAAAGGGACGATCTTATTACCGGCAATGCATCAAGGGTAGATGCCAGCGCCATAACCATGACCGGCAAGCTTTTCTCTGATGCGAGGTTGCCGTTAAGTTTTCAAAATAGCTGGCAGCTTACAAGACAAGATAATGGTTATAAAAGTGAGTATTTTCAAAATGCACTGGGTTTTCAAAGTCGGTTGGGCTCATTTAATAACAGTATTACCTGGTATAAAGATTCTATAAGTGATCAGGCGCTATTCCAGGATCTTTTCCCTGTGGAAGGTGAAGAGGGCTATATACCTGTAGAGGACTTACTGACGGGTGAATATCGTGTTACGGGCGGTTTTCAATATCGTAAAAGCTTTGGTCGATTGCATACGCGTTTTTTTAGCAACTATGGCATGAAGCCTGAGAGCGAAATACTGTCTTACGGCGGTGCTTTTAACTTTCGTTGGTCTTCCGAATTTAATACTGATCTTCGTTACTCATATTTCCGTCCACTTGATCACTACCAATGGAACCTGGGCTTGAATTGGCGCAAAGAGGCGTTTCATCTGAGTGCCAATGCAGGTTATAACAATGACGGTTTTTGGTCTGCTGGTCTAACTTTGCGCTTCAGTTTGGGTTATGAACCTATGCAGCGCCGAGTGTTTACCTCTGGGCGGCCCATGGCGCAGTCGGGAGCGGTAGCGGTACGCACATTTGAAGACTTAAATATGAGCGGTAGCTATGATGAGGGGGAGCCACTGATTGAAAACGCTACTGTCAGAGCCGTTCAGGGATTCCGTCAAGCGACGACCAATGAGGCCGGCGTCGCAGTATTGACGCCTATTTACAACAATGTCACCACTGATATTGTCGTGGATGAGTCCACTCTGGACGGGCCTTTTATGATTACCGCCACTGCCGGTGTGGCTATTACAGCGCGACCGGGGTATTTAGCTCAGGTAGAACTGCCGGTGGTTAAAGCCGGTGAGCTGGAAGGCGTTGTGTATTTGCAGAACGAGGCAGGTGAAGAGCAGGCGGCGCCTTATATTATGCTTAATTTAATAGATAAAGATGACAATGTGGTGGCCTCAACACGTTCAGAATATGATGGCTTTTATTTATTTACTGATGTGATCCCGGGCCAGTACCGACTCAAAGTTGATCAATCCTATGTGGATCGCCGTGGCTTAAAATCAGGACAAGATAAAAGGGTAGCCTTCTCCTCCAGGGGTGATGTTATCGCTGGCGTTGATTTTGTGCTTTTGCCACTGGATTCTGCTGATGGTTATGTTGCCAGTGCTGGCAGCTTTGATTCTCCGGCAATGTTGAAATTGTATTTCCACATACTGCGCAATAAGCTGGGTAATCAGTTTGTACAGAAACCATTTTATATCCGTGCTACCGAAGACAAACGTTATGTATTGGGCATTGCTTATTATGAAGGTGAGCAAGATGCCGAGGATCAGGCTCAACAAGCCTGTGAACATTTGCTGCAGTTAGATCTTAGCTGCAATGTTGAATATCACAGCTTTACCTACTAAGCGATGGACAGACTCAAAGTGAACATTATGGCCAAATTATTATATATACCGTTATTCATCTTGTTGGTAGCCTGTCAGTCTAATCCGCAGACTGCCCAGAGTGGGCAGGATTCGGAAATGGCACTGGAGCTCCAGCGTTTGCAGGCGCGTCAGCAACAACAAGATCAACTGCTTAATGAACTTCAGCAGATGCAGCCGGCACTGGTCAGGCTGTTGGCAATAGAAGAAGATCTGTATTTATTAATTGAGCGCCTGCAGGCCTTGTCACAAAATCAAGGCCGCCAAGCTACGGTGCAGCCTTCAGCCGCTCCGGCCGAAAAGGTAGAGCAGAAAAAGCAAGCGGTTGCAGTTGCCACTGCTGTCAAAAAACCTGCAACCACAACAGCTCCGCCAGCAATGCCAATAGTTGAGGCTAATTTTGCGCTGCAAATAACGTCCATCACTGAGCCCCACCGGCTGCCAGAGATATGGCGACAGTTGACCGATAAACATCCGCAACTACTGGGGGCAATGGAGCCGAATTTCCAGGTCATAAGAATACAAAACACCGATTATTATCGGCTTAAAATAGGTCGCTTTGGCAGCCAAACAGAGGCGTCTGCCAAATGTGCCGATCTCAAAGCAGCGGGCCTGACTTGCTTTGTGGCCAACTATACCGAGTCTGATTTTTCCGAGCTATCTCGATGACGACTGGTAGACAGTATTCACAACGCTCGCTTGGCATTGGCTTTGCTAAGTTAATCTGAAAGTTCATAGTGATATAAACCTTTACCGGTGATACGCGTTAGTTAATAAGGCATACAGCGATGAAACGGCAATACTCACAGCATAGGGTTAGTACCATCAGCGGCAAGATGCTGCCGCTATGGTTATGCCTGTGTCTGTTTTTTGCCGCTATGACGGGCTGCACGGGTGTGCACAATGCCCAGGAAAATAAAACTGACTCACGTGAAATAAGCGATGCGGCCTATCAGCAATACATGCAGGAGTGGCAGGAGGCTAAACCCAGTATCGACCGATTGACCGGGCTGGAAAATGATCTGGCTTTTTTATTGGCGGAAGTCAGCAAAATGTCAGATCTAAATAATGCGCCTGAGCAATATGCTACTGGTCAGTCCGCGATGGATGTTATTTCCGCGCCTTATGAGGATGAAGGGGTTGATGAAGAAAATGGGCGCAGCGAGGCAAGTCAGAGCAGTCAAAAACAGGCATCAAACTACCCACTGCTTACCAAAAATGGCCAGCAGTGCCCGGATTTTTTTAGCAACAGCTATCGCAAGTCTATCGCCTTTACTCACTTTCCCCGAGCCCTTCCGTCGAGTAGTAATGCCGGCGGTCTCTATCAGGTGGACCAGCATTTACCTATGTTATTAAGTGCGAATCTGCGCACCCGTCACTCGGCATTGACCCCGGTACAGATTCAGCAAGCTTTTTACAGCGCTGATCACCAGGGCGAAGTGCGTGCTGCGTCCCAGGCAAAGTCGATGTCACGTCAACATCGTATTCAGTTTATTGTCAGCGGCGAGGTCCTGGATATGTCCATGACCTCGCCGGACCAGGGTTATGCTCGCGGCGCCTATGCCAATGTTGTCAAGGGTATATACAATACCTTTCACCTCAATTCGCCCAGCCATACACAAAGTCGCGTATTTAGCTTTCGGTTACAATTACGCGATGGATTTACCGGACAAATCTTATTTGACCAACTCTATGAGACCCGTGGCAAGTGGAAGGCCGTCCATTCGGCAGATATCGGGTTCGGCTCGCCTCGATTCTGGCAGACCGATTACGGTCAAAAAATCCAACAATTGGTGGCCGCTGCCAGTGATCAATTGGCAGCAGCTGTGTTATGTCAGCCCTATATTGCTCGGGTAGATATCAAGCCCGGTGATCAACAAGTGGTTATTCACAGCGGCACCAATAATGGCTTACGCACGGGGGATACCCTCGAGCTTTATCAACTGGTTGTGCACCCGGTAACCGGTGAGTACAACAGTTTTAACTCTCGTCTGATCAGCCGCAATACTCTGGCCTCACTGGTTGAGGTATATCCCTCCCATAGCATTGCCAATATCAGTAACGAACTACCCCTCAATGGACAGTATTTGGTGATGGCGCCTTAAGCGTTTACTGGTTCAGCATTGACATTTGTCTCCGCCCCCCGTAAATTCCCCGCCCAGATAGAGGTGCCTGCTGCTTTTGAGTTATTGAAAAGCTGAGCAGGGTAAACGGGAAGTCCGGAAATCCGGCGCTGCCCCCGCAACGGTGATCAGAGTTTTCTCTGTCAGCCCGATACCGGCCTCTATCACATGACTTGATGGAGCGGAGGGCTACCATCTGGCAAATCCTTTCACGATCTGTTTGGGTCGTGCTTCGTTTTGCTATGCCTCCCTCGATCCCATTAACACTTCCTTGGGGTTGACTGTGAAAAAATCTTTGATAAGTACACTGGTTGCTTCGGCGATCAGCTCGCCGGTATGGGCGCAATCGGCGCAGCCTTTGCTGCCCTCTTTAGAAACTGTTGTGGTAGTGGCCTCGCGCACAGAAACGCCGCTGCGTGAACTGGGTACTTCTGTAGCCGTTATGGATGAGCTGCAAATCAGCGCTCAGGGCTTTACCGCACTGGCCGATGTGTTGCGTACGCTGCCCTCGGTGTCGGTGAGCAACTCCGGCGGCATGGGTAAAACAAGCAGTATTAGTGTGCGCGGCGAGTCCGGCTATCGCACCCAGGTGCGCATTGATGGGGTGGACATTACCGACCCCACTGGCACTCAAGCGGGGGCACAAATCCAACATGTCTTAACCAGCAATGTTGGCCGTGTAGAGCTGCTGCGTGGGCCACAGGGCATGATGTACGGCGCCGATGCCGGTGGTGTGCTGAATATCTCCACCCGTCAAACTGACGGCGATCTGCGCATAAATGCACTGGCCGAAGCCGGACGCTACGGCACTGAAAATTATAATGTGAGTGTGGGCGCCGGTGGTCAAGCCCTGGATTATTTTATGGCGGCCAGCCGTGCGCAAACCGATGGTTTCAATGCCCATGAAAAGGATATCGAGCTTGCCGATAAGGATGGCTATACCAACACCACCTTACACGGTCGTCTGGGTTGGCAGGCCACAGAGAGCTTGCGCGTGCAAGCGGTTCTGCGCAATACCGATGCCGAATCCGAGTTTGATCGCTGTTTTGATGTGTACGATTGTGTCGAAGATTTCAGCCAGCAAAATGCTCGCGCCAGTGTCAGTTACACGACCGGTACTCTCAATCATGAATTGGCCTATTCCGTCGCCGATATTGAGCGCACTAACTACGCCGAAGGTGCTGTTTCATACGATGTTGAAGGCAGTGTCAGCAAGTTGGAATTGTTGGGTAATGTCAATCTGACGTCCGCCCATGCCCTGGTGTATGGTCTGGAGCAGCGCGCCGATAAAGTGAGGCAAGCTGAGCGTGATCAACTGGGTTTACTTGCCGAGTATCAAGGCCAGTTTATTGACCGTATTTTTGTCACACTGGGTGTTCGCGAAGACGATAACGATGATTTTGGCTCCCACACCAGTTACCGTGCCAGTGCCGCTTATGTGCTACCGGTGGCAGTGGGGGAAATAAAATTCAAAACCAGTTACGGCACAGGTTTTCGGGCACCCAGTCTGTCTGAAATAGATTACAACCAATCGCAAAATAATCCAGATCTGGCGCCGCTCGAGGCGGAGACCAGCGAAGGCTTTGATGTGGGTGTTAGCTATTTTGCTGCCTCGGGTTTGCATCTTGAAGCGGTGTGGTTTGATCAGTCCATCGACAATGCTATTGATTTTGATATGGTGGGCTATACCGGTTATATGCAGGTGCAAGGCGAAAGCCGCTCTCGCGGTATTGAGTTAGCGGCGGGTGTGCCAATCAGTGATGCGCTGGTAGTGCACGCCAATTATACCTGGGTGGATGCCAGCGAAATTGACGGCTCTCCACGGCTGCGCCGCCCCGAACATCTGGCCAACTTATCGCTTTTATACTCGCCCACCGATAAACTGCAAACAGCTGTACACTTGCGTGTCGCCAGTAGTGTCACCGACGCTTTTGGTAGCAGCGCTTATCTTGACGGCTATCAAGTGGCGGGTGCCAGTGTGCGCTACCAGGTGTTGCCT
>DATBNH010000126.1:0-5850 GCA_036554405.1 Cellvibrionaceae bacterium
GATTTGATTGATTCGGGATTAATGCAGATCTCCAGTAATGAAATGTGGCTGCAAATAGAGCTGCGTGACAGTATTCTCTTTCCCTCGGGTAGTGCTGAGGCCAGCCAGCAAGCCCGTGATATATTTACCGAAGTCAGCGCCCTATTAGATGATGTTGACCACCCGGTACAAATTGAAGGCTTTACCGATAATATCCCCATCAGTAATGAACGCTTTCCCAGTAATTGGGAGTTGTCCGCCGCAAGAGCCAGTGCGATTGTAAAATGGATGGTTGAGCAAGGATTGGATCCATCACGCTTATCGGCTGTGGGCTATGGTGAGCATCAACCCATCGCCAGTAACAATACGCTTGAGGGCAGAGCGCAAAACCGGCGCGTCGCGATAATGATCTCCCGACATAAACGTGATCGCCCGGTAGCGGCGCCTGGTGCATTTACCGAGTCGACGACAAGATCACCAATTTCAACTGAGGGGCTCGATTCTGCCACTGGCAATGCAACTTCCGAGAGTCAAATGCGCACCATTGAGCTCGATGATGGCAACTTATTGTTCAGCAGTGATCCCGATCTGCCTCGTGTAGATCGCTGACGAAATGGGCAAACGGCACATTATTTGCTGTAACCCCTTTTATTCGCCCTTCACAGCAGGCTAAGGGTAGTTTATTGACGTGTGGAGATCTTTATTGTGGTTGTTTGGACAGTGGCAAACCAGAAAGGTGGGGTGGGTAAAACCACCACCACCGTTGCCCTTGCTGGCCTCGCGGCAGAGCAGGGGCTACGGGTGTTGCTATTGGATCTCGACCCCCATGGATCGCTCAGCAGTTATTTTCGTCAAGATCCCGACACGCTTCAACAGTCGACGTTTACCCTGTTTAATGAAAAACAATCACTGTCTCTGGCGTTACTAGAACAGGTGATACACCCCGAGGTGCATGCCCGTATAGATTTAATTCCAGCGTCTACCGCTCTCGCCACAGTCGAGCGTCGCATGTCAGGGCAAGACGGTTTGGGGTTGGTGGTTTCCCGAGCGTTGGCGCTGTTAAAGGTGCGCTATGATTTGGTTATTATCGACACGCCGCCACTGCTCGGTGTGTTACTGGTCAATGCTCTGGCCGCTTGCGATCAATTGATAATTCCTGTGCAAACCGAGTTTCTCGCGCTCAAGGGGTTGGAGCGCATGACCCATACCTTAAAAATGATGGCGCGTTCACGCTCCGGCGCTTTGCCCTATGCCATTGTGCCGGTTATGTTTGACCGCCGCACTCAGGCGTCGGTAAGCAGCTTGCGTACAATCCGTTATGACTATCCGGATCTGGTGTGGCCCGGTAAAATACCTATCGACACCAAATTGCGCGATGCCAGTAAAGCCGGTGTGCCTCCCCATGCTTTGGATGCAGATAGTCAAGGTATTAGTGCCTACCGGTCGCTATACAAATGGCTGCGCCAACGCGATACGCTTGTGATCGACAATAATCTTGCAGCAGGTGGCGCGCCATGAGCCGCTCCGATCAATTATTAGAAGATTATCTGGCAGGGCTACTGACGGATAAGGCACCGGTTGTTGCCTCAGAGCATAAGCCAATCGAGCATTCTTCGCTGCCGGCCGCAACAACCGAGACTAGTACCGTTAATCGTTTGGCGCAAGTCGACGAAGACGCGCACAGGTTACAATTGCAGCGCTTGCTGCATAGCGCTCGTTTACAGGTGGAGCAGATTGTTGAGCCTGAGTCGCCACCGCCGATCTCGGCAGCGTCTGTGTCACAGACAATAGCACCAGAAGAACCGGTAATAGAAGACATCGAAGCATTGCAGCAGCATCTGCAATGGCACAGTAACGGTCGTCCACTATGGGCCCAACAACAGTTTGATGTTTTACTCTTCAAAGTGAGTGGTTTGACGTTGGCTGTGCCCTTGGTCGCACTGGGGCAAATCCAGCCGCTCACCGAAGAGTTGACGCCTTTGTTTGGCCAGGCCGATTGGTTTATGGGCTTGCAGCCCACAGCGGGAGGTAAAATCCGCACGGTTAATACCGCGCGCTTTGTTATGCCGGAGCGCTACGATAAAGCTTTCGAGAAAAGCGCGCGCTATGTTGTATCCATTAACGGTTTACCTTGGGGTTTGGCGGTAGATACTGTGGAGCAACCGATTACTCTCGATCCCGAGGATGTTAAGTGGCGTAGCAGTAGAACTCAGCGACCGTGGCTGGCAGGTACGGTTAAAGCACAAATGTGCGCACTGCTGGACATCGCCATGATTGGCAGAATACTGGTGGATAGCGATAAAAACGCAAAGCGCGCCTGATGCTTATAAGTTACCTGACAGTAGTCCTGACCGCGCAGAGTAGACTATAGTAGAAAGTGAAAACAGACGGGCAGTAGCCCATAGATGATTGAGGGTAAGAACATGGCGACAAAGGCCAAACAAAACCACAATGCCAGTACCGATGACGTGGTATTGCAATGGGTGACTTTTCGCCTGGACGGTGAAACCTATGGTATCAACGTGATGCAGGTACAGGAGGTACTGCGTTATTCGGAGATCGCGCCGGTACCCGGTGCGCCCTCATATGTGCTGGGTATTATTAACCTTCGCGGGAATGTTGTTACTGTTATTGATACCCGGCATCGCTTTGGTCTGACGCCTGGCGAAATTACCGATAATAGCCGCATTGTGATTATTGAGACAGACAGTCACGTCATCGGTATTTTGGTGGACAGTGTTGCCGAAGTGGTATACCTGCGCCAGTCTGAGATCGAAATGGCACCTAACGTAGGCAATGAAGAAAGTGCCAAATTTATTCAAGGCGTTTGCCATAAAAACGACGAGTTGCTGATTTTGATTGAGCTCAACAAACTACTCACGCGGGAAGAGTGGTCAGATTTGGACGAAATATGAGCCTATGCCAGTACTAACTGAGCAAAGTTTCTGGCTATTTGGTGCCATTTTGGGGATGGGCTGGTTGATTGCCCTTTGGGCTTTTGTGGCACTGCGGCGCACGCATGCTCAGTTGGATGCTATCAACGCGCGACTAGATAAAGATCTTGGAAGTTTACAATCGGGCGCTGTGAGGTTGGGGCAGCGCGTTCTGGCGTTGGAAAAACGTCTGCTGCAAACCGGTTCGGCGGACATGTCAGGTGTCGACGCGCGCTCTTATACCGAGGCCACCCATCTTCTCGACAGTGGCCTGGATCTTGATGAGGTGGCCAGTCGCTGTGGGCTCTCCCGGGCCGAGACATCCCTGCTCGATACCCTGCGTAAACGCAGCGGTTAGCCGTCAAATTGCTGGCCGTTTACTCCAGTACTATCCGGGCCCATTAAATACGCATACAGCGGCATTAATGCTTCGGGCGATTTCACTGTTGTTGGGTCTTCAGCCGGGTAGGCGGCGGCGCGCATGGCGGTGCGAGTGGCGCCCGGGTTTATGCTGTTACAACGGATTGTGCTGCAGCCTTCCAGCTCGGCAGCCCATGTTTGCATCAGGTTTTCGGTGGCTGCCTTGCTCGCCGCGTAGGCCCCCCAATAGGCTCGACCAAGACGCCCGACGCCGGATCCGGTAAAAATCACCGAGGCATCATCGGCCTGTTCCAGTAATGGTATTAACGCCTGCGTGAGCATAAACGGGGCGGTCACATTCACCTGCAGCACACGCTGCCAGGTGGGCAAGGCATAGTCTTTCAGCGGTGTTCGATCGCCCAGGTCGGAGGCGTTGTGCAAAATGCCGTCGATGCGACCAAATTCGCCATTCAAAGTGTCACACATATCCCGGTAGTCTTTCTCGGCGGCACCCTCCAAATTAATGGGGTAAATGGCCGGTTGCGGCCCGCCTGCAGCCTCAATTTCGTCATACACCGTTTCCAGTTTAGCCAGCGTGCGCCCCAGTAGCACTACCGTGGCGCCGAGGCCAGCGTAGCTAAGGGCTGCCACCTGGCCGATACCACTGCCGGCGCCAGTGACCAGAATTACGCGCTCGCGCAGCAGATCATGAGCGGGTTGATAGCCTTGGGGCAGGTGGATAGGTGTATTCATGGATACTCGGGGCTCCTGATTATTGGATAATGTTAGTGGCAACTGTGTTGACCGCAAAATGTTGTACTAAAAGCGGCCAGATCTGATCCCCGCGCTCGACAATATAATCGGCTTGCCAGCTGTCAATGCTGTCGCCTTCTTCTATATATCCGTATGCACAAGCGATGGTGGTGGCCCCTGCCAGACGACCACATTCAATATCCCGCAAATGATCGCCAACATAGGCCATATGCATGGGCTCACAGCCAAAATGGCGAGCCGCCAATATTAGCGACTCCGGGTCGGGCTTGCGCCGGCTGACATGATCCGGGCAGATAACCAGCGCTGGCGCCGGTTCCAGCTGTAACTGAGCCAGTAATGCCTCGGTATAAAGCGCTGGCTTGTTGGTAGCAATGCCCCAGCCAATACCCTGTGCTTGCAATTGCAGTAGCAGGGCATCAAGGCCTGGAAACAGAGTGCTGTAGCGGGCTACATCCAGCATATACAGGTCCAGCAAACGTTGGCGCAGAGATTCATAACTGGCATCACTGTCGGTGACGCCAAAGCCCAGCTCCACCAGTGCCCGGGCGCCGTTGGAGACACTAGGGCGGATAAGTGCCGCTGGCAATTCAGGCAGCTGATGCTCCACACGCAAGCGATTGAGCGCGGCGATTAAATCCGGTGCGGTATCCAGCAAAGTGCCGTCCAGATCAAACATAACCGCGTGAAGAGGTGGTTTTGACATTATTTACTCGACCCGTTTGCGGGCATGAACCAGATAATTAACGCTGACATCGCCCTCAGAAAGCTTAAAGCCGCGAGTCAGTGGGTTATAGGTAATACCCGTAATCTGGACTATTTCTAGCCCCGCTGCACGTGCGTAGCCTGCCAGTTCAGAGGGTTTAATAAATTTGGCGTATTCATGGGTGCCTTTGGGCAGCAGGCGCAGCACATATTCCGCCCCCACTACCGCCAGCGCCCAGGCCTTGGGGTTGCGGTTGATGGTAGAAAAATAGACATCGCCGCCGGGGCGCACCAGTTGGCTGCAGGCTTTGATTACCGAGGCCGGGTCGGGCACGTGCTCGAGCATTTCCAGGCAAGTGACAATATCAAAAGCACCGGGCAGAGTGTCGGCCAATGCCTCGGCGGTGCTCTGTTGGTAATCTACCTTCACGCCCGATTCCAGCGAATGCAGGCGCGCAACTGCCAGCGGCGCCTCGGCCATGTCAATACCGGTAACCTGGGCGCCGCGTTGGGCCATGGCTTCGGTCAGAATACCGCCACCACAGCCGACATCCAGCAGGCGCTGTTCGGCCACAGGTGAGCGCTGGTCAATATAATTAGCGCGCAGTGGGTTCATATCATGCAGGGGGCGAAATTCACCAGCCGGATCCCACCAGCGACTGGCCAGCGCATCAAATTTGGCAATTTCGGCACCATCGGTATTGGCGTGCATAGGGCCTCCGGTCAGTGAGTGTTATCGGGTGCAATCAGGCGCTGCCACTGCTGGGCCTTGCCGCGGATTTCACGCTCGTTCATGGTTTGCAAATGGCCGCTGAGTAACAGCGCTTTGCCGTCAACCCAAACATGGCTGACGCGCATATTACGGTTATTATGAATCAGGCTCGAGGTTGGATCATACAGCGGGTTGCAGCCTATATCTTCGAGGCTGATAGCGGTAATGTCGGCCGCCTTACCGGGCTCCAGCGAGCCGGTACGTTCATCAATGCCCAGCGCCCGAGCGCCATTGATGGTGGCCATAGCCAAACACTGATGAGCATTGAGTACGGTGGGGTCCTGAGCTAAAGCCTTCCCTATCAGCGCCGCTGTTTGCAGCTCGCCAAGC
>DATBNH010000144.1:0-2159 GCA_036554405.1 Cellvibrionaceae bacterium
AACGGCGACCAGCTAGAGGGCGATTTTGTCCGTCTTGATGGCGACCGGCTGGTGTGGGCGACGCAAAATTTTGGCGAAGTGCGCATTCTGCGCAGTAATATTCGCAACCTGCAAACCACCATGCCCATGAAAATCAGCGGCAGCTCCACTCCCTGTTTGCTCGATGGCATGAAGCAGGAGTATCTGTTTTATACCTGTGGCGGCGACCCTAACCAGCGCAGTGTGCCCCTGTCGGCGCTGGATATTATGACGCCGTTTGAAAGCTATATCGAGGGCGACTATACCTTTACCGGACGCTTTGCCCTGAGTGGGTTTATCGCCAAGGGCAACGAAACCCGCGAAGATCTGCGCGTGCGCACGCAGATGGAATACCGCCGTAGCGAGTTTCGTCATGCCGCACTGTTTGAGTATGCCAGCCTCTCTACCAATAAAAAAAACGCCGATGACGTATGGCAAGCCCGCTACACGTTTGACTGGTTTTTGCGCGAGCGCTGGTTCTGGACTAATGATCTGACGGTGGGTGGCGATGAAACCCGTGCTATCGATAATTATTACAGCGTAGGTAGTGGTACCGGTTATCAGTTTTGGGAAAATACTCAAACCGCGCTGTCGGTTACCACCGGGCTGACGTATTTGAACGAGCGTTTTGAAACGCCCGAGGTAATCCCTGAAGACTTCGAGCGTATTAATGAGCGCCTGGCAGGAAGGCTGGGGATTAACTTTCGCTACAAGCTGCCTTTTGATATTGCCTTTTTTCACAAAAGTGAACTGATTCGTTCACTGGACGAGAGTAGCGACTGGCGCTTGACCACGGGCTCGGGTTTGACCACTATGATCGTCGGCGCTTTGCGCTCGGAAATTAAAGTCGACTACAACGTTAACAATCAACCTCAGCCGGGCAAGCGGCGCGAAGACACGCGCATCACCCTTGGCATCAGCTACGATTGGTAGCAGGAGAGATAATGCCCTTTATTGTATTTCTGTTGTTGTTTATCAGCATACCCCTGGTGGAAATTGCCCTGTTTATTGAAGTGGGGGGCGAGATTGGTGCACTGCCTACGGTGGCGCTGGTGGTGCTCACCGCCGTGGTAGGGGTCATACTGTTGCGCTGGCAGGGGCTGGTAACCCTGCTGCGCGCCCGCGAGCGCATGGCCGCGGGGCAGATGCCCGCGCAAGAGATGCTCGAAGGCCTGCTGCTGGCAATCGGCGGGGTGCTGCTGTTGGTGCCCGGCTTTTTTACCGATGCGGTGGGCTTTGCCCTGTTAATTCCGCCCGTGCGTCGTCTCATCTACCGCTGGCTTAAACTGCGCATGGTAGTGGTTAGCCGCCGCCAACAGCCGCAAGATGACGGCCACACCTTTGATGGCGAATACCGCCGCGATGATAAAGATCAGGATTCTCTGCCGCCCCGGTAAACGCCGGTCCCCTTATTTGCCTCCCTGGGCGAGCATTTTGCAGATTTTTTCACCGCCTGCCATTGAAATAGCCCCAGCCAACCCCCACCTTGGTTGCAAGCCTGAATTGGCGATGGCCCTCGTTCTCTGAATGGGGGCTTGAAACCCGAATTTTTGCCTTTATATCGAACGGGTCGGCACTGCCGGCTTTGTTGTATGTTTACTCAGCATTGGTTGGAGATCAAAGTCCATGAATATTCGTCCCTTACATGATCGCGTTGTGGTTCGCCGCAAGGAAGAAGAGCAGAAAACCGCAGGTGGCATCGTTCTGCCCGGCTCTGCTAAAGAAAAGCCCAATCAGGGTGAAGTGCTCGCCGTAGGCAATGGCCGCGTGCTGGAGAACGGCGACGTGCGTCCGGTAGACGTGAAAGTTGGTGACACCGTGGTATTCGGTAAATACGCCGGTAGCGACACCATCGAAATTGACGGCGAAGAGCTGGTTATTCTGAGCGAAACCGACATTAAAGCGGTTCTTGCTTAATCGCTTTAACCCCTCTTGTAATTGAACAAATTGAATTGAAGGAATTGAATTATGGCTGCTAAAGAAGTGAAATTTGGTGATAGCGCCCGTCAGCGTATGCTCAAAGGCGTTAACGTTTTGGCCGATGCGGTAAAAGCAACATTGGGCCCCAAAGGCCGTACCGTGGTGCTGGAAAAGTCGTTTGGTGCTCCGACTGTAACCAAAGACGGTGTATCGGTTGCCAA
>DATBNH010000180.1:0-2831 GCA_036554405.1 Cellvibrionaceae bacterium
TAAGGAGCAAGATGCGCCTGCTGGCGATATTTTACGGCGGCGGCGGACGATGGAGTCGCTGGGCCGCGCCAACCGCTTTTTACTCACGCCACACAATCGCAACTATCTCTTGCCAGCGCGCTATAGTCACGATCCAAACCACCTCCCCTTTGATGACTACAGCGAAAATGACTTGCAACATACCGAAGTGGAATTTCAGCTCAGCATGAAAGTGCTGCTGGCTCAGGATCTGTTTCATAACAAAGGCAACCTCTATGTGGCCTATACCAACCATTCCTTTTGGCAGGCCTACAATGGGGCCATCTCCCGCCCGTTTCGCGAAACCAATCACGAGCCCGAGCTGATTGTGTCGGTAGAAAATAGCTGGGAGATTTTCGGTTTCACTAACGAGATGAATCAATTTATTGTCTCGCATCAATCCAATGGCCAATCGGGCAGCCTGTCGCGTAGCTGGAACCGCCTTAAATTAAATGCCATTTTCTCGCGAGGCAATTTCGTCTTTGCCATCACCCCTTGGTATCGCTTACCTGAAGAGTTCGAAGATGACGACAATCCGGACATCAGGGATTATTACGGCAACTATGAACTAACCGGTGCCTACACACGTAAAGATAATATCTTCAGCTTTATGCTGCGTCGGCCCTTCAATAGCCGTAGCACTGTAGAGCTGGGCTGGAGCTTCCCTATCTCCTCTTCGGTGCGTGGCTATATGAAATATTTTAACGGCTATGGCGCCAGCATGATTGATTACGATATCAACACCGAAGCTGTGGGATTGGGAGTTATATTTACCGATCTATTTTAACAGCCAACTCGCCTGGAGTCTGATCATGTTGAACACCCGCCTTTACCGCATTGCCACTGGCACTTTGTTGGCGTTGTTTCTAAGCGCTTGCGCGGGAACAGATATTCAACGGTACAAGGGCAACCAGCCGGCTTTTATTCTACAGGAATTTTTTAACGGCGATCTGAGCGCCCACGGGGTGGTCAAAAATCGTTCGGGCGAAGTCACCCGCTACTTTAATGCGACCATTAAAGCCACCTGGGAAAATGGCATTGGCACGCTGGATGAGCGCTTTGAGTTTGACGACGGCGAAATACAAACCCGGGTATGGACACTGACACCCACCGCAGACAATACCTTTACCGGCACCGCTGGCGATGTTATTGGCACCGGCCAGGGAAAACTGGCTGGCAACGCCCTGCAGCTGGCCTATGTGCTGGAGATAGACTACAAGGGTCGCAAGCTTGCTCTGAATGTAGATGATTGGATGTGGCGGGTTGACGACACCACGGTTATCAACAATTCCACCCTAAGCAAATGGGGTTTTCGCGTAGGCAGCATTCAGTTGGTGATTGAAAAGCACGCACCCTGATGCCTCGCCTACACGCAGAAAGTTTGCCCTGCTGGGCATTACTTTTCTCTTCTTTGCAGCCTTATCCACGTCGACAAACTGGCACTTGTCACCGAGTTTGTGTATAAAGTACGGGATTGAAACCGACTTAGGGATTGGATGATCAGTACACAGGTGATGGTGAAACAGTCAATAACTCAATGCCCCTGGCGGCTTCTTCCATACTGCTGGCACGCCACCGGGCACAGCGGTGGGCAAGCCGTGGTCGAACTCTATCATCCGTTTTACCCCGATCCTCCGCCGTCTGGTTGTTCACCATTATCTTGAGCATTCCACTATTGATTGATTAATGCCCTATAGGGCCGAGCACTGGGGCGTGAGTACACCATGACTTTACTTGCCATTATTTTTCTGCCTATGCTGGGCGCGCTGCTGCCGCTGTTTACCGAGCGTTTTGGCCGAACCTTTTGCGCCTATGCGGCCGCTATCGCACCACTGATTGTGCTTGGCTTACTGATCGGCAGTGCACCCAGTGTCTTTGGCGGTCACACCGAGTTTTCCAGTTTCTCCTGGCTACCGGGCATTGGCCTCGATTTAAGCTTGCGTCTGGATGGCCTGGGCTTGATGTTCGCCCTGTTAATTGTCGGTATTGGTCTGCTGGTTATTCTCTACGCCCGCTATTATCTATCGCCCAAAGATTCCCTGGGCAGGCTCTACGCCCTGTTGCAACTGTTTATGATGGCCATGCTGGGCATTGTACTGGCCGATAATCTATTACTGCTTATTGTTTTCTGGGAAGTGACCAGCATTGTGTCCTTCCTGCTGATTGGTTACTGGTCGGACAAAACCGAGGCGCGCAAGGGCGCGCGTATGGCGCTGGCGGTCACCGGTGCTGGCGGGCTGTGCCTGCTGGCCGGTGCCATTTTACTGGGCCAGGTAGTGGGCAGTTACAACCTGCAAGATATTTTTGCCGCCGCCGATGTGATTCGCGCCAGTAGCCAATACCCGGTCATTTTAATCCTGATTCTGCTGGGTGCTTTCACTAAATCCGCCCAGTTTCCCTTCCAGTTCTGGCTGCCACACGCCATGAGCGCGCCCACGCCGGTGTCGGCTTATTTACACTCGGCGACCATGGTCAAGGCCGGGGTATTTTTACTGGCGCGCATGTATCCAGCGCTGGCGGGTACCGACTGGTGGTTCTATATCGTCACTTTTACCGGTATGGCAACGCTGGTATTCGGCGCCTACAATGCCCTGTTCAAGCACGACCTCAAAGGGCTGCTGGCCTACTCCACCATCAGCCACCTGGGGCTGATTACCATGCTCTTTGGTTTCAGTACCGAGCTGGCGGTAGTGGCGGGTATTTTTCATATTATCAACCACGCCACCTTTAAGGCCTCGCTGTTTATGGCCGCCGGTATTATCGATCACGAAACCGGCACCCGCGATATGCGCAAAATTAACGGCATGTGGAGG
>DATBNH010000170.1:0-11804 GCA_036554405.1 Cellvibrionaceae bacterium
GATTTTTTGCGGCTATTTGCGGGCTGACATCAGCCGACAACTCCAACCTGAAACTGTCAATCTCCGATGCCATATCTCGAAAGCCGAAGCGTTTTAACGCAGTCTGCAGGGGCATATAAATGCGATTATTCTCGCCGGATAACTGTACACCCTGGAAGTTATCTTTACTTAAGTTCTTACTTCTGAGAACACCTACCACTTCCAGCCACAAATGATTCACTTTAACGCGCTGCCCAAGCGCGTTGCCCAAGGGAAACAGTTCATTGGCTGCAGCCGCGCCCAGCACTACCACCTGCCGATAGTAAAGGTCATCTTCTTCACTCAACCAGCGGCCGTGTTCAATATCCAGGCTGGCTAATTCGCGCAGGCTCGGGGTCACGCCCAGCACTTCACTGTCACCATCTTCATAGCGACTGAACAAGGTATACACCTCTATTATTTTCTCGGCGCTGTAGTTAACCGCAAACGGCAGGGTTTCCATACTGGCAGCCACATCATTGAGTGACAAACCCACCGAGTGTTTACGAACATCGCGCAAACGCTCTCCGTGCACCACCCGCTCTTCAATTAAAATATTGCGCAGCCCCATAGAATCGATCAGACTCAACGCCTCTTTTTCAGCGCCCTCGCCCACACTGACCATTGCGATCACTGCACCCACCCCAAAAATCATCCCTAACAAGGTTAAAAAGGTCCGCAGACGGTGAAACCATAACTGTTCCAATGCTTCCAGAAAGCTGAGTTTTAATTTTTTCATGAGCTCACCACCTGAGGTCGCAGCAGGGAAATTTCATCGCCGACATCAAGCCCCGATGTAATTTCAGTGCGCGTTAAACTGCGCAAGCCCACAGTCACGTCTTGCTTGAAAAAACCCTTGCCGCGTTTAACATACACCCAGTATTCGCCATCTTTTTGAAAAACTGCCTGATTGGGCACGCTGATAACATCGGCTTTGCGGGAAATGTAAATCGTACCCTCAAGCTTCTGCCCGGGCCGCATAAATTCCGGGTCAGACTCATCCAGCGCCACAGTTACTTCAAAGTATTTTGTGGGGTTGCTATTATTGCGCTGCGCCGCAATATTGGCTACAGCAACAGTTTTTCCGGTTATAACACGGTCTACATAGGCATCCAGCACAATCTCGGCGGGTAAACCAATTTCAATACCCGCCGCCTCAGTTTCCAGTACAAATAATCTTGCTTGCAACTCATTCAAGCTGGGCAGCGAACCCAGTCTTGACCCGGGCCACAAGCTCTGACCCACCCGCACTTTTTCACCGCGCCAATTTTTTGAATGAATAAAAACACCGTCAGTCGGGGCTACCACCTCAAGATTATTCAGGGCGCCAGCACTTAATTCAATGGCCTCAACATACCCCTTACCCTCTAAATTCAATAGCTGCAACTGAGCCTCACCTTGCACTTGCTGACTGGTCTTACGCCAGTTCAGATATAAGGCTTGTGCCGTTAAATATTCCTTGCTCAGCAGCTGGTCGATAATTTCATTTTTCGAGTAAACCGTCAGATCGTCAACACTGAAGCGCTCGACCATCTGCTTTTCTTGTATAACTGTTTGCGTTTGCTGACCAATAGAGAACTGACCGTAATCCAGATCGCGAGAGGTAATGGCTTCGGTCAACTGATTTTTTTTAAGCTCCAACTCGGCGCGCTGTTTTTCCAGCTCGTGTTCGGTTCCATCAAACCTGGCCACCACCTCACCGGCTTTAACACGGCTGTTTTCTTCTGCCATCCAGGCAAGTGTTAACTGACCACGATTGCCCGTCGGCGCATTGATCGACACTTCTTTTGCTGAAATCAATTCACCCTTCGCTGTTACCGAAAATTCAAAATCAGACTTCCTGACTTTCATAGTCAAGACGTTTTGATCCGCACTATCGGAGCAACTGGCAATAGTCATCAGCAATAATAATATTGTCAACCTTGACTCACAGTAACGCCGCAATCTCACAACAACACCTCATCGCCATCCTTCAAGCCATCGGTGATAATAGCATCACCCGCCTGCCGCGCCACAATTGTCACCTCGCGTAAACCCTCGCCTAAACCGCCCTTAATTCTGACAAATGATTTATCATCCTCATAAACAACAGCACTTTGCGGAATGGCTACCGCATTTTTTTCAACCCTTTGCACAATTGATAATCTGGCGGCCATACCGGGGCGCATTACATCGGTATCAGCCTCATCAAAAACCACGAGCGCATCAAACACTTTGCTAGGCTCTCGGCGGGATTTGACGCGGACTATACGGCCCAGTGAATCAACACGCCCACTAAAAGTACGCTCGGGCACAGCATCGAGACGCACATCCACCCGATCACCCACACTCACCTTGTGTGCCAACTGCTCGGCCACAGTGGTTTCAATGATCAAACTTGTCAGGTCTGGAATTTCTATAACTTTTTGAATCACTGAAAATTGATCACCCTCTGCGGGTTTGGAACCGTCGTTTTTGGTTTTATAAACCACAATACCCTCGCGTGGAGCGGTCACATTCATGGCATTTATAGCCTCCTGCTGTTCTTTCACCTCGGCATTCAAGCGCTCCACTTCTGACTCTACAATCTCCTTATCTACGCGCATTTGCGCCAACCGACTTTGCTGGCGATAGGCCACCATGTCATAATTGAGCTCGGCTATTTTCCTTTCAATACGTAATTTTTCAACTTCCAGCCGCGCCATAAGATCATCCACATTGCTGGACTTGAGGCTGGCCTTATCCAATTCCATTTTGGCCTGGGCCAAATCCAGCTCCAGCTGTTCACGTTCTTGCTCTGCGTCCAGCTGCTGACTTTCCAACCGCTGACGCTCGGTTGCCAGGGAGTTTTCCAGATCGCGCAAACGCGAAATTTGCTGCTGCGCATCAAAGGCCATAATGCGCTGACCGGCCTCTACCCAGGTTCCCTCGGCAATCAGATAGGATAAAGTGTGCTGCCAAGCGTATTTAACCGTGGGCGGGCCCAGCTCAATCGTTTCGGCTGAGGCCAACTCCCCTGTGGTGCGAATTGCCAGAGTAATATCGGATTTTTTCACCAGTTGTGTTGGCTTATCATCCCCCAAACAAGAGGCCAGCATCAGGCAGGCAATGATGATTACTAATGCTCGGCTCATCAACTTTCCTCCTGAATTTCAACCACCACGCTCATCCCGGGCAACAGACCGATCTCCTGAGCGCCATCAATATCGATTTCGACATCCATATAGCCAGATTCACCCCAGTGTTCTTTCGGCTCGGCCTGATTACCCACACGCATCACTACACCGCTAAGCTGTAATTCGGGCCGGGCATCAAAGCTGATGCGAACATTCTGCCCCGTATGCAATCGGGCGATATCCACTTCATTGAGCCAGGCCTTCACATGCAAGTCATCAGTTGCCGGAATTTCCAACACATTGAAACCGCGCTGCACCGAATCGCCCTCGCGCACTTTTTGCCGCGTCCACGGATGATCCACATACATCGCCGTACCCGAGCGATCGGCGTGCTGGGTCATGTTATCGAGCATATATTGAATGCGTTTAAGCTCATTTTCGGCACCGGCAATCTCTACCTGGCTGCGCTGCTTTTCTGCAATCACATCTTGCGCTTTAATTGCCAGTGCCTTTTCAGATTCCGTGTATAGATTTTGTGCCCGAGTTAATGCCAGTTGGTACTGCTCATATTGCAGTTCACTGGATAGCTCGCGGGGAATACCTGCGTCGAGCCTGGCTTTTTCCAGGTTGAGGCTGGCGACCCGGTGATTGTGCTGGGCCTCGCGCAAGGCCAAATCCTGCACCAGATCGCTGCGGCGACTCTCTGCCTCTACGCGACGCAAGTTCGCTTCTAACTGCTCCAGCGTTGCCACAATACTGGCCGTGGCATATTGCACCACCGGTTCACCGGGCTCGACACGCTCGCCCTCTTCCACCATCCAGTCAATTTGCACCATCCAGTTATCCGCCTGTGGTGCCACAAATACCTGAGAGTTGCGCGCGGCAATCTCGCCGGTCAAAAACAGAGACTCAGCACTTGCCGATAACGCCACAACAGATAACAGACTAATGAGCGTGCGGCTTAACATGCTCTATCTCCTCTATGGCGCCATCTCGCATATGAATAATTTTTTGCGCGTATTGAGCAATTTCCGGCTCGTGAGTGACCAAGATAATGGTTTGGCCAGCTTGATGCAGTTCGGTAAATAGCTCCATTATTTCCACCGAGGTTTTACTGTCGAGATTACCCGTGGGCTCATCGGCAAAAACAATCTTGGGGCGATTAACCAGCGCTCGGGCAATAGCGACCCGCTGGCGCTGTCCGCCAGACAATTCATTGGGCACATGACCCAAGCGCGATTCAAGGCCGACTCGTGTCAGCATTTCGCGCGCGCGTATTTGTGCCTCATCAAATTCAATAGTAGAAAACTTCAGCGGCAACATCACATTGCGCACAATATTTAACCGGGGCAATAGGTGAAATGATTGAAATACAAAACCGATATCGCGATTGCGCACCGCCGCCAGCTCATCATCGGACATGGTGCTGACCTCGCGCCCACCCAATCGATAGGTGCCACCGGTGGGCTGATCCAGGCAGCCCAGTATGTTCATCAGCGTCGATTTGCCGGAGCCCGACGGCCCCATAATGGCAATAAATTCATTTTCAGCAATAGTAAAACTTACCGATTGCAGTGCCGCTACGGATATATCGCCGGTTTGATACACTTTTTGCAGGTTTTCAAGTTCAATAATCGCTTGATTCACAATACAGATTCCCTGGGTCTGGGTAGTTATCCAGTAAAGCTCAATCCAGCGTGTATTTATAACGACTCGGGTGACAGATTCAAGAAAGGAATTGCAAAGCGGAAGGGTTTTACATTGTTAAGGCAATTTGGAATTATCAATAAAAAAGGCGCCCGAAAGCGCCTGTCAAACACACAGTCTCCTGCGCCACAACTAACCCACAAACCGCCCTATGAGCTGCCAAATAGACAGCGGCACGACCAGAAGAGGATCGCGACAACGGATATAAACTCACCGGAATCATCAAGCATAAATGTAACCGGTTACACTCAAGTTTACAATTCTGCCAATAAGCCGCTACCACGTCAAGTAAAACTGCCGAAATAGGCCCCTGGCGGCTCACAGGGCAAACAAAGCTCGATTGTTCGCCCCGCCATGCGCCGCTATACTGTGCCCTTTGTATTTATCAACCGGATTACTCATGACCTGTCGCCGCCTTAGATTTTGTACCCTGATTTTCAGCCTCTGCCTTTTAAGCGGCTGCGGTCAGACAGGGCCACTGTATCTGCCACCCCCCGATCAGCCCCAGCCCGGCAAGCAAGAGTCAACCGGGGAATAACCACCTGCGCGAGTTTTCTATGTCCTTTTTTACCGAACGCAACGGCGAGCTATTCGCCGAAGATGTCAGCCTGGCCAGTATTGCCGCGCAATACGGCACACCTGCCTATGTCTACAGTCGCGCTGCTTTTACCCAGCACTATCTGGCCTATGCCCAAGCCCTTGGCAAGCATCCAGGCATGATTTGTTATGCGGTGAAAACCAATTCCAATATTGCCCTGCTCAACATACTAGCGCGACTGGGCGCCGGTTTTGATATCGTCTCTGACGGGGAGCTGGAGAGGGTACTGACCGCCGGTGGCGATCCGGCTCGCATTGTATTTTCCGGCGTGGGTAAAACCCGGGCCGAGATCAGCAAGGCACTGGCAGTGGGTATCTACGGGTTCAATGTGGAATCCGAGGCGGAGTTGGAGTTATTGTCCGAGATTGCCAGTGCCGGCGGTTATCAGGCGCGAGTGTCGCTGCGGGTCAATCCCGATGTAGATGCCAAAACCCATCCCTATATCTCCACCGGCCTTAAAGAGAACAAATTTGGTATTGATATCGCCCGCGCACCAGCCGTCTATCAACGCGCGATCAGCCTACCGGGCATAAAAGTACACGGTATCGACTGTCATATTGGCTCGCAGTTAACCGAGTTAACGCCTTTTATCGATGCCTTAGATCGGCTGCTATTGCTGGTGGATGAGCTGGCGAACACAGGTATTGTCATCTCACATCTGGACCTGGGTGGTGGCCTTGGCGTGACTTACCGCGATGAAACGCCACCAGACATAGCCACCTATATGAACGCCATCAAGGCGCGTATTGGCGATCGGCCACTGTCGCTCAGTTTTGAGCCGGGCCGCTCCATTGCCGCCAATGCCGGTGTACTACTCACCCGGGTGCTCTACTTAAAACCCACCGCACACAAAAATTTTGCCATTATCGACGCGGCCATGAACGATAATATTCGCCCAGCGTTGTACCAGGCCTGGCAAGCGGTACGCCCGGTTAAGGCCAGCACCGCCGAGGTGAAAATCTGGGATTTGGTGGGACCGGTGTGCGAAACCGGTGATTTTTTAGCCAAGGACCGGCCACTGCCGCTCAGCCACGGCGACACTCTGGCGATGATGTCCGCCGGTGCCTATGGCTTTACCATGAGCTCTAATTACAATACGCGCCCACGGGCGGTAGAATTGCTGGTCGATGGCGATCAAGTGCACGTGATTCGCGAACGCGAGAACTTCGTCGATATGATTCGTGGCGAACATCTGCTCGAGCAATAATCGGATGATTTTACAGGGATTTTCGGGCACACTACGCAGTTAAAACAGCGGTGGTATGCTCTTGGAAACTCCTATGCGTTTACGCTTCACCAAAATGCACGGTCTCGGCAATGATTTTGTGGTGATCGACGGCATCAGCCAGAAAGTGCGGCTGTCGCCGGAGCGTATCCGGCAATTGGCTGATCGGCATTTTGGCATTGGTTGCGACCAACTGTTGTTGGTGGAAGCGCCCGAGCACCCCGATGTCGACTTTCGCTACCGCATTTTCAATGCCGATGGTGGCGAAGTCGAAAACTGCGGTAACGGCGCGCGCTGCTTTGCCCGCTTTGTACGCGATCGCAAACTTACCGGCAAACGCCATATCCGGGTAGAAACAGCTGCAGGCGTAATGACACTACACATAACCGATGATGATCAGGTCACGGTGGATATGGGTGTTCCCCTACTCAACCCGGCTGACATCCCTTTTATTGCCGACGCCGAGGCGGTCACTTACTCTCTTGAGGTCAATCAGCAGGCGGTTGAGATCAGCGCGGTGTCCATGGGCAACCCTCATGCGGTAACCCTGGTCGATGATGTGACCACCGCCCCGGTGGCGACGCTGGGGCCCATGATTGAAGCCCATCCTCGGTTTACTCGCCGGGTTAATGCCGGCTTTATGCAAGTGCTGGGTCCCGATGCCATTAACCTGCGCGTCTATGAACGCGGCGCAGGCGAAACCCTGGCCTGTGGCACCGGCGCTTGCGCAGCGGTTGTAGCGGGTTTTTTACGCGGATTACTGCAATCCAAGGTACACGTTAACCTGCCCGGGGGCTCGTTACTTATTGAATGGCAGGGCCCCGGACATTCAGTGTTAATGACCGGCCCGGCGGTACAGGTTTTTCACGGACAAATCAGACTTTGATATGACACAAGACGCCGACACAAAAGCGGACAAGCCCATGCCCGATGCTACTGACATCGCCCGCTACCTGGGCCAACATCCGGAGTTTTTTATTGAGCATGGCGAACTCTTAGCCGAGCTGGAGCTGCCTCACGACAGTGGCGCGGCCATCTCGCTAGTAGAGCGGCAGGTGTCGGTACTGCGCGATCGCAATATGGATATGCGTCATCGCCTCAGTCAACTGTTAGATAACGCCCGCGATAACGATCGGTTGTTTGATAAAACCAAACGCCTGGTACTGGATCTACTCGATGGCCGCGATTTAGGAGATATTGTCGATGCCCTGCATTTCAGTTTTGATAAAGATTTCTCCATACACTTCACCCGACTGTTGCTGATTGGCAACCCGGACAAGATCCCCGGCTCCCAGGCCCGGGTGGTTACCGCCTACGAGGCCAAAGAAAATATCGCCGCGCTGCTGCGTGGCAACCGCGCTTTTTGCGGCACTTTAGGCGATAAAGAAAAAGCTTTTATTTTTGGCGATGCCGCCGCGCACATCGGTTCTGCAGCTACAGTGCCACTGATACATGGCTCAACCTTTGGCTTGCTGGCCATTGGTAATCGCGACCCCAAGTATTACCGCTCCAGTATGGGCACATTATTTTTGGGCTATATTGCCGAAGTGCTCAATCGCCTGTTACCACGTTACCTGCCCGATTAAAATGATGGATGACAACGCTCAAGCAGCCATATTTAACAACGAACTTGAGGCGTTTTATCAATACCTGCGCACCGAGAGACAACTATCCGCCCACACTCTCGATAACTACCGCCGCGACTTGCAAAAGCTGCAAAGCTACTGCGACGAGAAAAACCTGACCCAGCTCGATCAGCTCACCACCCAAAAGCTGCGTTTGTTATTAGCCGAACTACACCGCCACGGCCTTGGCAGTAAAAGCTTGCAACGCTGGCTGTCATCGGCGCGCAGTTTTTTTCGCTTCGCCATCAAAAAATCCTGGCTCGGCCACAACCCGGCCGAAGGGCTGCGCGCACCCAAAGGCGAAAAAAAATTACCCAACACGCTGGATGTCGATCAAGCCATTCGATTTGTAGAGCTGGGCGGCGATGATTTTATCAGCCGTCGCGACCGCGCCATGGTGGAATTATTTTATTCCTCGGGCCTTCGCCTGGCTGAATTAGTAGGTCTCGACCTCAGCGATATAGATACTCGCTCATCGCTGATAGTGGTAACCGGCAAGGGCAACAAACAGCGCAGCATACCGGTGGGTAAACACGCACTGACCGCACTGGCCTCCTGGCTTGAGGTGCGCCCGCAACATGCGCCAGCAGCAGAGGTTGCATTATTTATCAGCCAGCGCGGCACCCGTATTAGCCATCGCAATGTACAGCTGCGCTTACAACAGGTGAGTCTGCAACAGGGGTTGGGCCAGCCCGTGCATCCGCATATGTTGCGCCATTCCTTTGCCAGTCATATGCTCGAATCCAGCTCTGACCTGCGCCTGGTGCAAGAGCTGCTGGGACACGCCAATATCAGCACCACTCAGGTATATACTCACCTCGATTTTCAACACCTGTCAAAAATCTACGATGCTGCCCACCCGCGAGCGAAAAAACGTGAGAGTGGCGACTAATTATCGGGGCTCAACACCCTCTGCCCGTGGCACCCTTCAGATCTGAAGCCTTTTACAAAAAAGCTACAATAGACGCACTAAGGTTGAACGGAAACGGCACAATTATTTTTAATGTAATCCTCATGACTGGGCATATACTCCACCGAGCGCTGAATGACCTCGCGGATATTTTCTAAGCGTCGAGCGATTTCTTGCGGGGACAATGCATCCACGAGAGGGTGGTAACCCTCTGCTTTCAAACCTTGGCCATGCATTACTTCTAACCAACTGGTTTCATTGAACAGCTCTTCGTTAGTACGGAAGATGCGACCATTTTTCCGGTAATGCTCCATCTTCTGGCGCAGCGTCTCCGGAATAGACATAGTGCGGCATTGATTCCAGAATTCAGAATCATCGCGCCGAGTGATGTGATAGTGGGCAATGAGAAAATCCCGAATGCGAGTGTATTCAAAATTCACCTGCCGGTTATATTCATCGATATCTTCCTGATCAAAGTTGCGGTTGGGAAATAAACTCATCAGTTTGGCAATGCCCGATTGCACCAAGTGTATACTGGTCGACTCCAACGGTTCCATAAAGCCACTGGCAAGTCCCAACGCTACACAATTTTTATTCCAGAATTTTAGGCGTTTACCGGTAGTAAAACGGATAAATTTCGGATCGGCTAGTGGCTCGCCATCCAGATTTTTTAATAGCGTCTCGGCGGCTTCATCATCACTGATGAACTGACTGCAATAGACATGGCCATTGCCAGTACGATGCTGCAGTGGAATACGCCACTGCCAACCCGCGCTGTGCGCTGTAGAGCGCGTGTAAGGTGTCGGTGCCGCCACTTTAGCACAGGGTACAGCCACCGCTCGATCGCACGGCAGCCAGTGAGTCCAGTCCTCGTAACCGGTATGCAGTGCCTGCTCAATCAACAAACCACGGAAGCCGGAGCAATCGATAAAAAGGTCAGCCTCCAGCGTCTCACCATCATCCAAAGTAATCGACTCGATAAAGCCATCACTGGGACGCAGGGACACCTGTTTAATTTTACCCTCCCGACGGCGCACGCCACGCTCCACGGCAAAATCGCGCAAAAACATCGCATAGCGGGCAGCATCAAAATGAAAGGCGTAAGCAATCTTGGACAGTGGTGAGTTGCCCGCATCCACGGGACGCATAAAGCGGCCCTGTTCTGCGGCCAGACAATTTAAAGTATAGGCGCCGATGTTGGGCGCCTCACCTGACTGAAACAACTTGAGCCAGTAATGATAAAACTGTATGCCTTCCATGTCCTTGCCCACCTCACCAAAGGCGTGCAAATAGTGCTCACCTATATGCCCCCAATTGACAAACTGAATGCCGAGTTTGAATGTTCCCTGGGTCTTACGCACAAACTCGTTTTCATCGAGGCCCAGCATCTGATTAAAAAGCTGTATCTGGGGAATGGTTGCCTCTCCCACTCCCACGGTGCCGATTGAGTCGGACTCTACCAGCTGAATATCGCAGTATTGATTTTTTAATATTTTAGCCATGGCGGCTGCGGCCATCCAACCGGCTGTACCCCCCCCCACAATCAATACTTTTTGGATACGATTATCCATCGTTATTACCTCTGTCGATTTCCAACGGCCAGGCAATGCTGCCGAACCATCTGTTCAAGCGTCGGCATACGCTCTGCAGCGGCTACCAAGGTCGTGTAAATTTTTTGATGCTTTTGTTGGATAGTCTCCGCCGAGACCGAATCCAAAAGTATATCGCCGTGGGCGGCCCTCCAGCCCATCCCGAGCAGTAGTGCAATCCAGGCCTCGTGATTTAACAGTTGTTCATCGCACGGCCACAATCGCCCGAAGGCCTGAAACATTTGCAAGCGCCAACGAAGCGGCTCTGGGTACTGTTCGAGATCATGCACTACACCAATGGCATGTAACCCGTGCAGTTCAAACCAGCCATCGTATCGCGCTCGTTCACGCCGATTAAACTCGGTACTTAACGCCGTATTATTAGAGCGACCAGGGTAAAGCTCCAACCATAACAGTAACGACTGACAAGCGCGATGCCATTCCGAGACCAACAAGTCGCCCGGGTGACTCGCAGCTCGCCCCAATGCCAGACAGTTTTGCTGCCATGGCGATTCGCGCAAACCATATCGCTCTTTCACTGACTGTACAGTTGCTACCCCCACCATAGACTCGAGTCCGGCACGCTCTTGCTTCTCGCACGCTTGCGCCGAGAGCCAATACTCCACCACGGTTTGCTGTTGTAAAGTGCAGCGTCGCGTCCAGCCTTGAGGTTCACGGCGGATACTGGCAAATGGCTGCCATGAAGGTTCGCCCGAAAAGCACGCGCTCAAACGAGCCGGCCACAAGGCCACCCGGGTTTCCTCCCTGAACGGCACGGATAACGCCTCGCCAAGTAAATGGGAAGCAGGGCCCGTTGCGTCCATATAAAAATCTGCCTGTACAATCTGTCCATCGCTCAGATGCAGACGCTCGATACCCTGCTCAGAATTTACCTCGGCGCGAACATTTTCGCTGTACACTATATTAACCCCGAGTGCCCGAGCCCGCTCTTGCAAGACTTTACACAGCGCACCAGTATGCAGCCTGGCACCATAGCGCAGGGTGGATTTAACCGAGCGAGGATCGTCTCGCGGAAA
>DATBNH010000174.1:0-7295 GCA_036554405.1 Cellvibrionaceae bacterium
ACCGAGGCTACGCCTCGTTGCACTCGGGTCATGACCGCCAGGGATGGCGGAAATGCCGATTATGCAGGAGCAATCATCGGCCCCTGACCCTCGCCGTTCAGCGAGCACGTCCTGCGCTCGCCCCTTCGGGCGGCTCCGCCGTGCCAATCTGTTCCAGGCAGATTGGTTGGGCAGCTTCGCTGTGCTCTGGTGCTCCCGGCACCAGAGTCCCGCTACATATTCTTAAAAAGCCGACAACGAAGTCGGCTTTTTATTGCCTTGCTCAAACGAGTTTCACGTAGGTCGTATTAGTTGCGAGTCTTACGAGCGACATAATGCGACACAACGGGCTTTTGGATTATATCCATTATCGGAGTAAGCCTGTTCGAGATACTCGCGGGTTATTCCGACCTACCCGGCAATCCACAGAGTGACCATCCGGCAGTGCATCTCTGCTACAATCGCGTTTTTAGTGCAAGCCCAGCAACTTGGCCCGTTCATCCTCGTAATTGAAGTTCAGCCCCTGTGATTGCGCCTCGTGACAGCGCTCGTCGAGTTGCTGGAATATGGCAATTTCTTCATCGGGCATATAGTGCAGACAGTCTCCGCCAAAGTGCCAGAGCAGGTCGCGCGGTATCAGTGGCGTTAAATGGGGCAGAGCGGCGATGCTGCGGCACAGTAATGCCTGGCCCTGTGCGCTGTAATCGGGTTCTTGCAAGCGCGGTAAGGCTTCCAGCTCGCTTAGGTACTCGAGCCACACGGGCTCGCAGTCGTCGAGAATAAACGGTGGCTGTTGTTGCACCGCCTGAATAAATTGTTTGAGCAAATTATGATGAAATACCCGGGCGCTGGATTCTGCAGTTGAAGACATGGTCGCTATCGCTTGTTGGTAGAGGTCTGGGGTAAGAGTCGAAAACGACTCACAGTATTTAAGGAACACTATTATGACACCGGCGCTTTCGATAAAAAACCTGCACAAGGTTTACGCTAACGGTTTGGTTGCCCTCAAGGGGATCTCGCTGGATGTACAGGCGGGCGATTTTTTTGCAGTGCTCGGTCCCAATGGTGCAGGCAAGTCTACCACCATCGGTATTATCAGCTCACTGGTGCGCAAAACTGATGGCCAGATTACGGTGTTTGGCAAAGATATTGACACCCACTTTTCCGAGGCCAAACAGGAGCTCGGTATCGTGCCGCAGGAGTTTAATTTCAGCATGTTTGAAAAAGTGCTGGATATTGTTTTGCAGCAGGGCGGTTACTACGGCCTGCCGCGCGCCAAGGCGCTGACTCAGGCAGAGAAGTATTTGCGTCAGTTGGGGCTTTGGGATAAGCGCGATACGCCGGCGCGCATGCTCTCCGGCGGTATGAAGCGGCGGTTGATGATTGCCCGGGCACTGGTGCACGAGCCGCGCATTTTGATTCTGGATGAACCCACCGCCGGAGTGGATATTGAGCTCAGGCGCTCCATGTGGGAGTTTTTGCGCACCATTAATGCTGAGGGCACCACCATTATTCTGACCACCCACTACCTGGAAGAGGCCGAAAGCCTGTGTCGCCATGTGGCGATTATTGATCAAGGTGAGATAGTGCAAAACACCACCATGAAGCAGCTGTTAAAACGCCTGACCAAAGAGGTATTTATTTGCGATGTGGCGGATGATCTCGGTGCCGCTCCCACGGTTGAGGGTTATGCCACTCACCTCATTGATGAACACAGTTTTGAGGTGGAGGTGGAAAAAGGACAGTCATTGAACCGGGTGTTCAGTGCGCTGGACCAAGCCGGGGTTACGGTGGTGAGCATGCGCAATAAAGCCAATCGGCTGGAAGTATTATTTGTGTCTATGGTCAGTAGCCAAACCAGTGGAGAAAAAGCCCGTGCAGTTTAATCAGCAAATGGTGGCACTGGCCACAATTGTGCGCAAAGAGATCAAACGTTTCACCCGTATTTGGGTGCAAACTTTATTGCCGCCTGTGATTACCATGAGTTTGTATTTTGTGATTTTTGGCAAATTGATTGGCGACAGAATCGGCACTATGGATGGTATTGCTTATATGCAGTTTGTGGTACCGGGTTTAATTATGATGGCGGTGCTCACCAACTCCTACTCCAATGTGTCGTCATCGTTTTTCAGTGCCAAGTTTCAGCGCTCTATCGAAGAGATCCTGGTGTCGCCCACGCCCAATGTGATTATTTTACTGGGCTATTGCGCCGGCGGTATGGCACGTGGCTTATGTGTGGGCGTATTGGTAACCCTGCTGGCGTTATTTTTTACCGACATTCATGTACATAACTGGTGGGTTACAGTATCTGTGGTGATTATGACCTCACTGTTTTTTGCCCTGGCCGGGTTTATTAACGCCATCTACGCCAACACCTTTGATGATATTTCCATCGTGCCTACTTTTATCTTAACGCCTTTGACCTATCTTGGCGGCGTGTTTTACTCGGTGAGCCTGCTGCCCGACTTTTGGCGCTGGGTGTCGCAGCTTAACCCCATATTGCATATGGTCGGTGCCTTCCGCTACGGTATGCTGGGCACCAGCGAGGGCAATATCTGGCTGGCTTTTCTGGGTTTGTTTCTCGCGACCCTGGCCCTGTTTTTTATCAGCCTGCACCTGTTAAAGCATGGCAAAAGACTAAGAGCGTAAAGAGGCACAACTCATGACACACACTGTATCCGATAGCGCGCTGGGCAAGGCCACCGAATATATCAGCCAATACGATGCCTCGCTGTTGTATCCCATTGCCCGCAGCCAGTCGCGAGCAGCGCTGGCGCTGACCGATTTGCCTTTTTACGGGGTGGATGTATGGACGGCCTACGAAGTGTCATGGTTGAACGCCCGAGGCATGCCTCAGTCGGCGGTGGCCGAGTTTGTATTTGCCGCCGATAGCGCTAATATTATTGAGTCGAAATCGTTTAAGTTGTATCTCAACAGTTTTAACCAGACTGCGTTTGCCAGGGTCGATGAGGTACAAGCAGTGCTGGTGCGCGATTTATCTCACGCGGCGGGTGCGCCTGTAATAGTGCAGTTGAACAAGCTTGCCGATTGCAACGCAAAGACTATGCTCGCAAGCTTTACAGACATGCCCAGCGCGGTATCGCTGGATAATCAGGATATCGCTATAGACTGCTATCACCCACAGCCGGATTACTTGCGCGTTGGCAATGACACGGCCATGGAGATTCTGGTCAGCGATATTCTAAAAACCAACTGCCCGGTAACCGGCCAGCCAGACTGGGCCAGCATTTATATTGAGTATTCAGGTGCGGCGATTTGCCATGAAGGCTTATTGCGTTATCTGGTGTCGTTTCGCGAGCATCAGGATTTTCACGAGCACTGTGTAGAGCGGATATTTTGCGATATTACCGCTCGCTGCCAGCCCGATAGCCTCAGCGTTTATGCGCGCTATACACGTCGTGGGGGATTGGATATCAACCCGTTTCGAAGCAGTGATCCAAAAGCGGCGCCACCCGCTGCACGACTGTGGCGGCAGTAAACCTGTTTATATAATCACTTTTTCTTTGAGTTTTTCCGCCGCTTTATGCAGGGCGGTAATCACATGCTCTTTGTCGTAGTTCTTGATCTTCTCAAGATCCAGATACATAGAGAACCCTTCGGCACGATCTTCAAAGTAGCTCTGGTTGCGGCCCATATCCTTGCGCAGCCCGGCGACCTGGTACACCTTAACCGGTGAATTAAAACCCTTAACGCTAATATCACCCTTGTCGCGACACATCACCGAGTCTTTCACCAGCGACCAGGTTTCATGGGAGATTAGAATTTCATCGGGTTCAGCGGCGGATTCCAGCCGGCTGGCAAGGTTAACGTGAGTGCCGAGCACGGTGTAATCCAGGTGGCTGGAAGTACCAAAGGTGCCCACGGTACAAAAACCGGTATTAATGCCCATGCGAATTTGCAGGGGCTTTTTAATGCCCTGGCTAAACCACTCCTGTTGCAGCGATTTCATTTTCTTCTTCATGGCGACAGCCATGGTGACGCAGCGCAAACAATCTTCTTTTAAACCCTTGCTGTTGTTATCGCCAAACAGCACCATAATACCATCGCCCATAAATTTATCCACAGTGCCGCCATAGTGGCTGACAATTTTGGTCATTTCGGTCAGGTATTGATTGAGCAGTTCGGTCAAAGACTCCGCTTCCATTTCTTCCGACAATTGACTGAAGTCTTTAATGTCAGAGAAGAAAATAGTAATGCGTTTGCGTTCGGCTTGAAGCGTTTCGTCGCGGCCTTGATTGATGGCCTCCCAGACGGCGGGGGCGAGATAGCGCGATAATTTGTAAGCGCGAATTTTATGCCATTTTTGCTCGTTAATAAGTTGCGCGTTGGCCATTTTTACCTTGCGAAAGCGCTGATGCATAAATAAAGCATAGGCTAAAAAATACGTGAAAATACCAATCAGGCTGGCGGCGCTGAACTCTATATTACTTTGAAACACCAGCTGCGGCTGATAGACCACAAAGCTGATTAAAATACCTACAGCCAATGCCGCACTGTCTTCCACCCAACGCCTGAGGCCGCCGTTGATCAGGGCATTAAATTGAATAATGGCAATAAATAAAACACAAGGTAGCAGGCTGAAATTAGTCAAGCCGAGCACAATACCAATCAACATGGCGTCGGCGTAAGACAACCACTTGGCTCTGAGGGCAAATTGCTCGGCGGGTACTCGGCGGGCATAAACATAGGTTAAATAAGCATAGCTGAGCAGGCAGATGATGGCGGCAGCATAAACCCAGCTGATGTCATCCCAGTTGATCATGGAGGCCAGGGTGCCACCGGCGGCAAAGCACAACAGGGGGCGGAAATACTGCTGTTGCAGTACGGCCTCGGACTGCTCCTGTATTTTTGGTGTTTGTTTGCGGGGGCGGTCGCTCATCGTGTTTAAACCTGACTCATTTAGGGGTCAAATAACCCGGCAACATCTTATACAGGCCGAGCCGGAACGTCCAGCGCGCAGGCCATATTGGCTTGGTGCGGCGCCTAAGAGCTCTGGCAGGTCGCTAGTCTTTCATTTTCAAGGCCAGATACTTTTCTTCCAATAGCGCGTATTCGGCCTGCAAGGCATCCAGCTCAGCGCGCAGGGCCGTATCATCGGCCGATGCGGCCATAGTCGCCGATCCTTTCTCTCGAGACAGCTCGGCTTTAAGTGCATCGTTTTCGCTTTCCAGCTTGTTGATCCATCGCAATAGCTCTTTGCTCTCTTCGGTAAACTGCTGCAATGCCTTGCGCATAGCCTCTGTCTCTTCTGTCTCAGCATTCTGATTGCTTTCCAGCGCGTTGAGCTTGACGACAGTGGCCGATAGTTCTTTTTCCAGCAGCTCCACGCAAGTTTCCGACTCTTTGACAAAGCGCAGTTGCTGCTGCAGCTGTGTTTCCAGATCCTTGACGACTAACTCGCGCTGCTCGGCGCTTTCGGCTTCACGCAGGCGTTTTTGTAGCTTGCCAATAATGCGGTGCTGATCGGCGGCCACATTGCGCAGCTTGGCCAGCTCATCAGAGGTTTTTGTATCAATGCGGGTCGCTTGAGCGGTTTCGGTTGCGCCTGGGTTGTCAGCGTTTACGCCCTTGGTAATCTGGCTGCTGATTTCATGGTAAACATCATGATACTGCTGCAAAGTGGCATCGAAAGCCTCGCTATTATCCAGCGTCTGGGTCATCTCAGTGAGCTGCTGATAATAAATATCGGCTTGGCTTTGTGCTTCTTCCCATTGTTTTTCCAGGTCAAAAAACAGCTTTTGGAATTTCTGAAGATTATTAACGCGTTTGTCGCGGGTCAGTATCGCCGCTTTTAAGTCTTCAACCTGCTGAGTATCCCCCAATAGCAACGGGTCGAGCACTGCGGCCAGCTCCGCCCAGGTCTCTTCAGTCCAGGGCTCATCAGCCTTGCTCAGCTCCAGTGTTAGCAGGGTATGACGAATAGCCACAGCCCGCGCCAGTGCCGAGGCCTCTGTCGGGTCAAATTCATCCAGCGGAATGGTCGAGTGCTCGGCCTGATAGTAGCTTGCGGTTGTATCCAGATTGGCTTGCAGGTAGTCGCGGGCGGCAAAGTCACTATCCGATGCCAGCACCGGAACCGGATCTGTGGCTGACTGCTCCAGCGCCTGGCGCAGGTTCTGCTGCTGGCGCTCGATCAATTTACGCAACTTGCGAATATAGAGAACAGCGGCAATACAGAGCACTGACAGCAGGATCAGCACCTCGATACCAAGAATAAGCCAAATCATCGGTATAGCCATAGTTACCCCAAAGTGGGTTCTTGCGGTGCGCTGTGGCACCGGCTTTTGTGGTTAATTATGGTACAGCCGCTGGCGCTATGCGAATTTAGACGAAAAAGTGCGTGTTATACTCGCACTTCAGCTATGGGGAGAATAAGTATGCAGGCACTACAGGCACTAACCGAGCGAGTATCCGTAGCCCGCTTGACTGGACCCGCGCCAGATGCGCGCCAATGCGAAATTATGCTGCGCGCCGCCCTGCGCGCGGCCGATCACGGTAATTTGCAGCCCTGGCGATTCCTGGTCATCCAGGATGCAGGCCTAGATGCCTTGGGCGAGCTGTTTTGCCGCGCCGCTCTTACCGAAAAGCCCGGCCTTAGCGAGCCCCACCAAGCCAAATACCGCGCCATGCCCGCCCGTGCGCCCATGATTATCGCGGTGATCGCCAAGGTCCAAGAGCACCCCAAGGTACCTGCCAGCGAACAACTGCTCTCGGCTGGCGCCGCCGCACAAAACATCATCAACGCCGCCTTTGCCCTGGGCCTTGGCACCATCTGGCGCACCGGAGAAATGGCCTATCACCCGCTGGTGCATCAGGGTCTGGGCCTCGCGGCCAATGAACAGCTGGTGGGTTTTCTGTACCTGGGCCAGCCGGCAGGCACTCTGCCGGCACCCAAAACCCTCGCCGTAGAAGACTTCTACCAGAACTGGCCCTAAAAGGCGCAAATGATTGCGTTTATTCCAGCGTTTGTGTACATTAGCGCCCCTCGCAAAATGGCCCTTTAAGTGGTTGTTTTGTGTACAGGTTTTAAAACGAGGTGGCCGGTGGTCGAGCCGGAGCGCAGCCCAGACAGCGCCGAAGGTGATCACGCGCACGCAAAAGGCGGGCGCCTCTCAATAAGTTAGCCCAGCTCTGAATGGGCGCAACAAGTTTATATGGTGAGGTGGCCGAGTGGTCGAAGGCGCACGCCTGGAAAGTGTGTAACGGGCAACCGTTCGAGGGTTCAAATCCCTCCCTCACCGCCATATACAAGAACCGCCGGAGGTAGCAGCTACCCCGGCGGTTTTTTATTGCGC
>DATBNH010000238.1:0-2879 GCA_036554405.1 Cellvibrionaceae bacterium
CACCACACCACTAAACTGACCGGCCACCGGTTCCACCGCATCCACTTCGATACCGGCCATGGTCAATTGCTCGACCAGTGTGCGGGTGTCGATTTCAGGGTTCACCCACTCCCTTAACCAGGCTTCACTTACTTTCATAATGTCTCTCTCGGAACCGAGCTTGTGCTCAAGATTCAGTCAGGTAAACAGCGCTTAAAATTGCTTGAGAAATTTCAGGTCATTTTCAAAAAACAGGCGCAGATCGCCCACGCCATAGCGCAGCATCGCCATGCGCTCGACACCGATACCAAAAGCGAAACCAGAGTAAACTTCAGGGTCAATGCCGGCGGCGCTAAACACATTAGGGTGCACCATGCCGCAACCCATTACCTCAATCCAGCCGGTGTTTTTGCACACCCGGCAGCCTTTGCCGTGGCACTGGGTACACTGAATATCCACCTCGGCCGAGGGCTCGGTAAACGGGAAATAAGACGGGCGAAACCGCACTGGTGCATCCACTTCAAAAAACGCTTTTAAAAACTGATCCACGGTGCCTTTTAAATCGGCAAAACTGATGTTTTTATCCACCACCAAACCCTCCACCTGATGGAACATAGGCGTATGGGTTAAATCTGAATCACAGCGATAGACGCGGCCGGGACAGATAATACGAATCGGCGGCTGTTGATTTTCCATCACGCGCACTTGCACCGGCGAGGTATGGGTGCGCAGCACATAGCTGGCACTGGATTCAGCAAAGGCTGAATCGGTGACATAAAACGTATCGTGCATGGCGCGCGCCGGATGGTGCGCGGGAATATTGAGCGCTTCAAAATTGTGGTAATCGTCTTCGATCTCGGGGCCTTCGGCCACCTCGTATCCCACTTCGGCAAAAATTGCGGCCATACGCTCCAGGGTGCGCGTAACCGGGTGCAAGCCACCCAGCTCAGCGCGGCGACCGGGCAGTGTTATATCAATAGTTTCACTGGCGAGACGGGCGTTGATAGCCGCCTGCTCAAGCCGGGTTTTAACCTCTTCGATGCGCGTCTGCACACGGTTTTTAGCTTCATTGATATCGGCACCCGCCTTGGGGCGCTCTTCGGCCGACAACTTACCCAGAGCCTTGGCCAGGGCACTGATACTGCCTTTTTTACCCAGATAGTCCACGCGCACCTGATCGAGCGCAGCGAGATCCTGTGCGGAATCGACTAACTTAAGCGCCTCATCAGTCAGCGCAGCGAGATTTTCCATCTGATCATCCAATTAGTTGCGTCTGTAACGGCAATCCGTCAGACCATAAAAAAAGGGAAGGCCAACCATCAGCCCTCCCCTCTATCGCATACCAGGCACAACACACTGTGCCTCGGTCGTTATTGCGGCGATCAAGCAGCCAGAGCTGATTTTGCCTCGGCAACAACGGCCGCAAATGCCGCTTTATCATGAACGGCCAGATCAGCCAATACACGACGATCCAGAGCAATGTTAGCCTTTTTCAAGCCGGCGATTAGCTGGCTATAGGTAACACCTTCAGCGCGTGACTGGGCGTTGATACGGGTAATCCACAAAGCGCGGAAATTGCGCTTGTTATTGCGACGGTCACGGTAAGCATACTGACCGGCTTTGATTACGGCCTGTTTGGCAACACGGAAGACGCGCGAGCGTGCACCGTAGTAGCCTTTGGCTGCTTTCAAAATTTTCTTGTGACGACGACGCGCCTCTACACCACGTTTTACTCGAGCCATGTTTCTATCCTCTCAAAATGTTGATTAACCAATTACTTGGCGCGAAGCATACGATCTACAGCCGGGGTATCAGCAGCATTCAATGTGCTGGTACCGCGAAGCTGGCGCTTGCGTTTGGTGGTCATCTTGGTAAGGATGTGGCTTTTGTTAGCGTGCTTGTGCTTGTAGCCGGCACCGGTTTTCTTGAAGCGCTTGGCGGCGCCACTGTGTACTTTAGCTTTTGTTGCCATGAGATAAACTCCGCATTTGCAATGACTAATATTAAGTAACTAAGGCAGCTAAAAGCCCAGCTACTTGCGCTTTTTCGGGGCGATGACCATGATCAGCTGCCGGCCTTCCATCTTCGGCATCTGCTCCACAGCTCCTATCTCTTCCAGGTCTTTTTCGATGCGTTGCATCATTTCCATACCCAATTCCTGGTGAGCCATCTCGCGGCCGCGATATCTGAGCGATACCTTGGCTTTGTCCCCGTTTTCAAGGAAACGTACAAGGTTGCGTAGCTTGACCTTGTAATCCCCTTCTTCCGTCCCTGGTCGAAACTTCATTTCTTTCACTTGCTGCTGCTTTTGTTTCTTCTTGGCAGCAGCCTTGGTTTTCTTGATTTCAAACAGGTGCTTGCCATAGTCCATGACCTTACAGACTATCGGCTTACTATCCGAGGCTATCTCGACCAGATCCAGCGTGGCTTCCTGGGCGATTTTCAAGGCTTCCGCGAGTGAGACTATGCCCACCTGCTCCCCATCGGCACCGATCAGGCGTACCTCATCGGCTTCAATTTGATCATTAATCCGGGCTTTCTTGGAACTGCCTTTAGCATTATCTCGTTTGATAGTTTATCTCTCCTGTTAATTAATCGTCTGTCTGGGCTGCCTAAACTACGGCACTAACCGACCCCGCCGCGAAACATCCGCTGCCAGAAGGTCGGTAAAAGCTTCCAGACTCATTACACCCAGGTCTTTCCCCTCGCGGGTACGGACAGCCACTTGGCCCGATTCAACCTCTTTATCACCGGCAACCAGGATATAGGGGATGCGCTGAATAGTGTGCTCGCGGATTTTAAAGCCGATCTTCTCGTTTCTCAAGTCCGAAATCACTCTAAACCCATTATTGGCAAGGGTTTTTTGCACTTTGGCCACATAATCGGCCTGATTGTCGGTA
>DATBNH010000239.1:0-4995 GCA_036554405.1 Cellvibrionaceae bacterium
AGGGGGACTCATGCGAATGCCATGCACCCGACTGCTCAAGTACTGGGGTATTCGCCTGGGCCAGAGTCGTTATAGCCAACAGCCATACAACAATGACTGTGTAGCGTAAGCGTTTTGTTCGACTATTGATCCTGGTTTTCATCATCCCTCTCAATGCTTAATACCTCAGCCCTGTGGTGCCTCAGATCGATAATGCATGAAATCGTGATTCAGTTTAGCAGAGACGGGATGCACCGGGCATGGCGCTCAAAACAACAATCATACGTTGTTTTATTTTGACAGACTGCAATAGTTTATAGCGGGGAATAGAAGAAGTTCGGCAGATGCTGCCGGGGAATTAACTTGGAATCATCCTGCAGTGTATGTAAGGGCTTTTGGCAGGCGGCAGCTAATCAAGGCCATAGGCCTTGATGACGTTATTGATATGAATACGAACGCGAGGCTGCCTTAAACGTCTAGCTGCCGTATTGGCCGAACCTCTATACTGCCGACCCGAGCGGGTGGGATGTCACTGGCAATCCGCAGTGCTTCATTTAAATCGCGTGCCTCTATCAAATAAAAACCGGCCAATTGCTCTTTGGTTTCGGCAAAGGGACCGTCGGTAATGGTGACATTGCCCGCGCGCACGCGCACAGTGGTGGCCGTGGCAACCGGCTGCAGGGCTTCGCCCCCGAGCATCTTGCCACTGCTTGCAAGTGCTTCGGCATAGGCGGCACATTCGCTGTCGACAGGGCTGTCGGGTAGGCTGTGCAACAGGTTTTCATCACTGTAAACCAGGCAAAGGTATTTCATGGTGTTGCTCCTGATGTGAGGGTAAGAGTAGTCGAATGAGCGAGGTAGGCTTCGACAGTTCGTGGAAAATTCAGGTTGGCAAGGCTTCTAGGCGACGGGCGAGAAACCGCTGTTCCGAAGCCTGATCTGTCAGCGCCAGCGCTCGTCGATATTCAGCTCGTGCCTCGCTGTAGCGTTCAAGGCGACGCAGTATATCGGCGCGGGCCGCCGCCAGTGGTTGATAGGCGGCAAGCTCGCTCTGTGCTTGCAGCGCATCTAACAATTCCAGAGCGGGTGCCGGGCCCTCGCACATAGACAATGCTACCGCACGGTTAAGCGCCACTACCGGTGAGGGGTTTAGTCGGAAGAGCAGGTTATAAAGACCGAGAATTTGGGGCCAGTCGGTGGATGCCCAATCGGGCGATTCGGCGTGCACGGCTGCAATGGCCGCTTGCAGGCAATAAATACCGGCAGGGCCCCGCTTCAGGGCGCCAGTGACCAGTTGCAGGCCGCGTTGGATTTGCCCGCTATCCCACAGCGTACGATCTTGCGCCTCCAGTAAAATCAAATCACCAACACTGTCTGTGCGTGCCAGGCGTCGGGAATCTTGCAGTAGCATTAATGCCAAAAGCCCCATTGCCTCTGGCTCTGGGAGTATCTCTGTAATCAGCGAACCCAGGCGAATTGCTTCGTGGGTCAGATCTTTGGCTTCTGGCTGGGGTTGGCTGCGTGAATAACCCTCGTTAAAAACCAGATACACCACCTGCAATACTGAATCGAGCCGCTCTGGTAATTCGTGCGGGGCCGGGACTTCATAGGGAATGTTGGCTTTTTTGATTTTTTGCTTGGCGCGCACTATACGCTGGGCAATAGTGCTGGGCTGGCTTAAAAAGGCGCTGGCAATTTGCTCTGTGGTTAAGTCGCAGACCTCGCGCAGGGTCAGTGCAATCCGCGCTTCGGCCGACAGACTTGGATGGCAGCAGGTAAAAACCAGGCGCAATCGATCGTCGGCCAAGTGGCTTTCATCCAGCCATGTCTCATCCGGGGTGTGGCTGTGTTCAATGGTCTCCAGTGTTTGGTTGAAATTGTCATCAAGGCTTTTAAAACGCGCGCGGCGGCGGATTTGATCAATCGCTTTAAAGCGTCCGGTGGAGACTAGCCAGGCACTGGGATTAGCCGGAACCCCCTGCTCTGGCCATTGCGCCAGAGCGGCGGCAAAGGCGTCTTGCAGTGCCTCCTCGGCCAGGTCAAAATCACCCAGCAGGCGAATCAGGGTGGCCAGCACCTGCCGTGAGTGTTGGTGAAAAATTGCATGTATAGTCTGAACAATAGGCACGTTGGTCGCTTCCGGTCTCTTGTGCCACACAGGTTGGCATCTATTTGCTGTCGGTTTACGTAAAGATGATATAAAGAGTCATTGCAGCCCTATAAAAGTTTGAATAAGTTACCTGAAGTACGAACATATCAGCGCATTTGGTGTAAAGCCATATGCCAAGCGTGAATTAGAAAGCTCGAATGCAGCGTATCGGTAACTGCATCCTGCGTTACCCTACCTTCCGCCATCCCTGGCGGTCGCTTGCTGCATACGGTCACTGCTGCAAACACCCAATTCATACATTCAGTTTTGCGGGACAGCAATGATCAAGAGTAACAAAAGCGTCTTACAGTTGTCTGTGTTTTGCCTGCTACTTCGGAGCTACCTATGTTAATTAAACAACCCGACCCTATAGCCGCCAGTGACATTACCCCAGAGCCCGTCTATTTGGCCCGGCGCCAGTTTATGCAGGCGGCATTGGCTACCGGCGCTTTGGCGGCTTTCCCCAACGCCTTTGCCGCGCCTCAATATCGGAGCGATGAATTAGCCGATAGCGGCCCCGCCTGGCTGCGTCAGCAACTTGCCGGGGCCAGTGCCGCTACTGATAACAGCCAAAAGCTCACGCCTTTTGAGCATGTCACCGGTTATAACAATTTTTATGAGTTTGGCACGGGTAAGGATGATCCGGCCAAGCACAGTGGCAGCCTTAAGCCCCACCCCTGGCAGGTAGAAATTGCCGGGCACGCGGCCAAAACCGGTACTTTTAATCTGGAAGATTTGCTCAGCGGCCTGCAGCTACAAGAGCGGGTTTACCGGTTGCGGTGTGTGGAGGCCTGGTCCATGGTGATCCCCTGGATTGGCTTTGAGTTGGGCGATCTGCTGAAACGGTTTGAGCCCACCAGCCGCGCCAAGTATGTGGCCTTCACGACCTTGCATGACCCCGAGCAAATGCCCGGCCAAAAAAGTCGATTTGGTAGCATACGCTGGCCCTATGTAGAGGGCCTGCGCATGGATGAGGCCATGCACCCGCTGACGCTGATGGCGGTGGGCCTGTATGGCAAAACCTTGCTCAATCAAAACGGCGCACCGCTGCGCTTGGTGGTGCCGTGGAAGTACGGTTTTAAAAGTATTAAATCCATCGTTAAAATTGAGTTTACCGAAAAAGAACCACCCACCAGCTGGAATTTAAGCGCCCCGCGTGAGTACGGGTTTTATGCCAATGTAAACCCCGAGGTAGATCACCCGCGCTGGAGCCAGGCGACTGAGCGGCGCTTACCCAGCGGTTTGTTTAGTCCCAATATTATTGACACGCAATTATTTAATGGTTACGCCGACGAGGTAGCATCACTCTATAAGGGTATGGATTTGGCGCGGTATTATTAATGGGTGTTTTAATGGCGACCCGCTGGCGGCGATTGCTTATTTTTATTCTGGCCTTGATGCCTTTCGGCTGGATTTTCTATCAGGCCTTTACTCAACAGCTGGGTGCTGATCCGGCTAAAACCATTGTCTTGTTTACCGGCCAGTGGACGTTTTATTGTTTGTTGATCAGTTTATCGGTAACGCCCCTTAAACGCTTGCTGGGCTGGGGCTGGGTGATGCCGCACCGGCGCATGCTGGGGCTGTTTGCCTTGTTTTATGGCCTGCTGCATTTATTGGCTTATCTGGTTTTTATATTGGGCTGGAATTTTGCACTCTTGGCTGATGAAATAATCAAGCGCCCCTATATTACCGTGGGCGCGCCGGCGCTGCTGATTCTGATGGCACTTGGTGTGACTTCCACGAAAGGCATGATGCGCAGGCTCGGCAAGCGCTGGGTAATGCTGCACCGGCTGGTGTATGTTGCGGCAATACTCGCCTGGGTCCATGTACTACTGCAAGTGCGCGCCAGTTATTTTGATGCGGTGTTATTTGGAACGCTAACATTGTTGTTGCTCGCACCCAGACTCTGGTGGTTTTGGCGTCGTCGGTATCGCTAAATCAGTGGCCGACATGGATGCCGTGTCGGCCGCCGCTTTTTGCTGTTGCAGCAGTTCAACCACCTCTTGTTCGTAGCGTAAGGCAGCGCTGGCCACGGTACCGCCATGGCCGTTTTCGAGCCAGCGGCGAATGCGCCCGGAATCCCCCAGTGGTGTGCGAGTGCCAAAAGAATTGAGCAAGACCACGATGGTGTCTTTACCACCCACATTCGCCACCATGACCAGGCAGCGACCGGCAGCGTTAAGGTAGCCGGTTTTAGTCAGTAATACGTCCCAACGGCTGCTGTGCACCAATGGATTGGTGTTGCCGAATGCCAGGGTGTAGGTGGGGTTTCTAAAGCGCACATGGTGGCTTCCCTGTGTGCTGAGTTGGCGCAGGGCATTGTTGTTATAGGCAGCATTAACCAGTTTGACTAAGTCGTTGGCGCTGGAGACATTGGCATCCGACAGGCCGGTTGCATCCACAAAGCGGGTTTGCATCATACCCAGCGCGCGGGCTTTGGCGTTCATAGCGGCAATAAAGGCATCGTAGCCTTCGGGGTGATGGCGGGCTAACAAGTAGGCGGCGTAATTTTCTGAGGAGATCATGGCGATTTGCAATAAGTCGCTACGCTTGGCCTCTGAGCCCGGACGAATCCGCGAAAAGGCATTGGCCTCGGCGGGAAAATGCCGCTTCTCTACGGTCAGCCATTGGTTCAGTGGCGCGCCCGATTCCAGTACCACCAGTGCGGTCATCAGTTTGGTGACAGACGCAATGGGCATTACCCAGTCGGCGCGTTTTTGATACAGAGTATTCTCGTTGCCAACACTTGCCACCGCTGCGCCCACCGAGGCCAGTTGCAACTGCTCGGGGTCGGGCTTTTGGCCGAGAGCCAGCGGACAGAGCAGCGCCAGTAATAGCACACACAAAGGGCGAGACAGGAATGTAGA
>DATBNH010000250.1:0-2015 GCA_036554405.1 Cellvibrionaceae bacterium
CCAATTGGCCATGGCCGAGGGTTCCGACTGGTTTTGGTGGTTTGGCGATTACAATCCCTCCGACAGCGTTCGGGATTTTGATTATTTATTTCGCAAGCATTTGCAAAATCTTTATCAGCTCCTGTCGCTGCCTGTACCGGAGTCGCTACTACTACCTATTAGCCACGGCAGCGGGGCACCAGCTCGCGGCGGGGTCATGCGTCATGGACATCAGGAAGATGAAAAATGAGCTCTAAAGCGCCCGTTCACGATATTTTTCAAAGGCGTACCGCAGGCGTTTTGTTGCACCCCACATCACTGCCCGCCACCTTGCTGGGGCGTAAGTTGCCCTGTGGCACATTGGGTAAACCCGCCCATTATTTTATTCATTTTCTTACCAGTACCGGCCTTGGCGTATGGCAAATGCTACCCACCGGTCCCACCCACCAGGACCGCTCGCCTTATAACGCTTGCTCGGCCCATGCTGGCAACCCGGATTTAATCTGTCTTGAAAGCCTGATAGAGCAGGGCTGGTGCAAAGCAGAAACGCTAGAGTCACTTCTGTCAGATACTCTTAATTTTACTCAGCTGGCAAACCTGCGGGAAAACGCCTCCGAAGATTTCTACCATTGGCTGCATAAAATGGCCTCAGCCGAGCAGCGCAAGGCATTTTCACAGTTTTGTGAAGATAACCACTACTGGCTGGATGATTTTTGTTTGTTCTCCGCTATTAGAAAAAATTTTAAAAATACCTCCTGGCAGCAATGGCCAGAGGCCTATCGTCGGCGCGATGCTAATACATTACATGAGGCCAGAAAAACACTGGAGCCGTCTATTGCTATTACACGTTTTGAGCAATATTGTTTTTTCCATCAGTGGCAATCGGTACGCCAACACGCCACCGATTGCGGTATCACCCTGTTTGGCGATATGCCTATTTTTGTTGCTCTAGACAGCGCCGATGTATGGAGCAATCAACAGCAATTTCAATTGGATGATCAGGGCAGGGCAGTGACGGTTGCCGGTGTTCCACCCGATTACTTTTCCGCCACCGGCCAACACTGGGGCAACCCCCATTACAATTGGCAAGCCATGGGCAAAGACGGGTTCAGCTGGTGGCTGGCGCGCATGCGTACCCAGCTGGCGCAATTTGATCTTGTACGTATCGATCACTTTCGTGGGCTTGAAGCCTTTTGGGAAATCCCTGCAGCCGACCCCGATGCCAGTACCGGTCGCTGGGTAAAAGCTCCCGGCGAGGCTCTGTTAACAGCACTGTTCAATGAATTCAACAACTTTGCCTTAATTGCTGAAAACCTGGGCCTTATTACCCCCGAGGTTGAAGCCTTGCGCCGTGCATTTCATTTACCCGGCATGTACGTATTGCAATTTGGTTTTGATGGAAACCCGCAAAATATTAATTTACCACACCACTATGAACCCCTGAACGTGGTTTATACCGGCACCCACGACAACGCCACCAGCGCCGAGTGGATTGCCGCGCTCCCAAAAAATGAACAACTGCGCTTGGCTGACTACCTGGGCATCACCCACAACCCCGAGTGCTGGGATCTTATTAAAACCGCACTGGCCTCTGTGGCGCGCATGGCCATTATTCCACTACAAGACTGGTTACAACTGGGCGAAGCTGCACGTATGAACACACCCGGCACCACCGGGCACAACTGGCAGTGGCAATTTGATTGGTCTCAAGTCGCGGAAGATTTGCCCGGCCGCATTCAGCACGAGCTGACACAGTACGACCGCACAGGAAACCCGATTCCATTTCATTAAAATTTTCATTTACTTTTTTGGAGGCAAGACCACCATGGAACACAGATACAGCGAACGCCACAGCTGCAACCTGACCGTCACCGTTAGCCACGAGGACACCCATGCGGTTGGACGGCTTTTAAATCTCAGTACCTTGGGTTTTTATATCACTACCGACAGCCGTATTTTTTTACCCTTTCAACTGCTGAAAATTGATATTACCCTGCGCGGCAAAAAAGCGGGAAAACAATACAGCTTTCAAGGCC
>DATBNH010000262.1:0-2783 GCA_036554405.1 Cellvibrionaceae bacterium
GTTGCCGAGCCTTGAGCAATTGCAGGCAGATTATCAGGATTTGCCGCGCGCGCTGGATCATGTGTTGGGCTGCAGCGAATTTGTCGCTAAAACCTGTTGTGGTCGGCCACAGCTGTTGGTTGAACTTATTCAGACGGGCGAGCTGTTGGCACCACTGACGGATCAGCGAGTTGAGGCGATTAGTCAGCAACTGCTAGCCGCTGCCGATGAGGCTGAACTCGATGCTAAGCTGCGTCAGCTGCGTAATCAGGCCATGGTGCGTTTAATTTGGCGGGATTTCACCCGCGCTGCCAGTATGATTGAAACCACCGCCGAGCTGTCGCGCCTGGCCGATACTCTGATAGGCGCCGCCCTGGATTGGCACTACCAAAAGCTGGTGACACGTTTTGGCGAGCCACTGGGTCAGCACTCGGGGCGGGTGCAGCCGATGCTGGTGTTGGGCATGGGTAAGCTCGGTGCCAGCGAGCTGAATGTCTCCTCGGATATCGATCTGATTTTTGCCTTTCCCGAGGCCGGCGAAACCAACGGCACGGGTAAAGCCCTGACCAATCAGGAATTTTTTGTGCGCCTCGGGCAGAAGCTGATTAAGAGCCTCGATACCCAGACGGCCGATGGTTTTGTTTTTCGGGTAGATATGCGTCTGCGACCCCATGGCAGCAGTGGCGCCCTGGTGCAGAACTTTGATGCGCTGGAAACTTATTACCAGTCGCAGGGCCGCGACTGGGAGCGCTATGCCATGATCAAAGCCAGACCGGTGGCCTGGTGTGGTGAGGGTAAGGCTGCCGCCGATGAGTTGATGGCGTTGTTGGCGCCGTTTACTTATCGCCAGTATATCGACTTCAGCGTGATCGAGTCCCTGCGCGAAATGAAAAGCCTGATTAACCGACAGGTGCAGCGCAAGGGCATGGATCTCGACGTCAAGCTCGGCACCGGCGGCATCCGTGAGGTGGAGTTTGTGGTGCAGATGTTTCAGTTAATTCGCGGCGGCCGCGATTTGGCCCTGCGTGAGCGTCAGGTCTGCCAGCTGTTGCCACGACTCGGGCGCGAGCAGTACCTGCCCACAGAGGCGGCACAGGCACTGCTGGATGCCTATGAGTTTTTGCGCAATACCGAGCACGGCATCCAGGGCTTTGCCGATCGTCAAACCCAGGCGCTGCCGCAAGATGAGGAGGGTCAAGCACGGCTCGCCTGGGTAATGGGTTATGCCAGTTGGGGGCAATTTATCGAGGTGCTGGCAGCACATCGCGAGCGGGTTAATCGTGAGTTTCAAGCGATAATTGCCGATCCCGATGCCGATGCCTCGCTGGACGATACTCAGTTAGAGCAGTGGTTGGAGTTGTGGGAGAGCGACACCACCGAGGCGCGGTCGCTGGAGATTTTGCAAGCCGAGGGGCTGGTCGAGGGCGAGAGAATTTATGCCCAATTGCAGACACTGCAGCAATCCCGTGTGGTGCTGGCTATGCAGGCGTCCAGCCGCAGCCGTTTAGATACGTTTATGCCGCGCCTATTGTTTGCCCTTGCCGAGGAACGCGATTTGCCCCATGCGCAAGTGCTGATACGGCTTATTCCTTTTGTAGAAGCCGTCGTGCGCCGCAGTGCTTATCTGGTGTTATTGGTGGAAAATCCTACCGCATTACAGCAGTTGATACGCTTAAGTGCGGCCAGCCCCTGGATTGCCGATCAACTGGTAAACCATCCGATTCTGCTGGATGAATTGCTCACGCCTGAAAGCTTGTATGCGCCACCGGATAAGGAGGCGCTGGCCGATGAGATGCGCCGCGAAGTGTTGCGCCTACCCTGGGATGATCTTGAGGGACACATGGAGTCACTGCGTTATTTTCGCTCGGCTCATGCCCTCAGAGTCGCCGCCAGTGAGGTCACAGACGCGCTGCCGCTCATGAAAGTGAGTGATTATTTGACCGATCTGGCCGAGGTGATACTGGATCATGTGCTGGTGCTGGCTTGGGAGAATATGGTGGCGCGCCACGGTTATCCTCGTAGCCATAAGGGCGGGCGCGAGGCTATGCCCAAGCTGATTATTGTCGGCTATGGCAAGCTCGGAGGTATCGAGCTGGGCCATGGCTCGGATCTTGATTTGGTGTTTATTCACGATACCGACAGCGCCGGCAGTACCGATGGTGAACGCAGTGTGGATAACCTGACTTTCTACACGCGCCTGTGTCAGCGCATGATTCATGTGCTCGGCACTCCCACTGTATCGGGCAAGCTCTACGAGGTGGATATGCGCCTTCGGCCTTCGGGCAACTCCGGCATGTTGGTGACCTCCCTGGCGGCCTTTGAAAAATATCAGTCGGGCGAGGCCTGGACCTGGGAACATCAGGCGCTGGTGCGCGCCCGTGTGGTGGCCGGTGATCAGGATTTGGGTGAGCGTTTTGATGAGGTTCGCCAGTTGATTTTGCAGCGCTCGCGTGCTTTGCCGCAACTGCGTACCGATGTGGTGGCCATGCGCGAGAAAATGCGTACCCATCTCGGCAGTAAAAGCCATGAAAACGGTCAATTTAATCTAAAGCAAGATGCCGGAGGTATCGTCGATATTGAATTTATGGTTCAATATGCGGTTTTAGCTTGGGCTCACAAAGCGCCCGAGCTCACCCGGTACACGGATAACATTCGCATACTCGGCGCACTGGAACAGACGGGCTTGTTGAGCATTGACGAGGTTGCTCAGCTGATAGAGGCTTACAAGGCTTACCGATCCACAGGGCATCGCTTGGCGTTACAGCGCGAGGCGGCGGTAGTACAAGGTGAGAAACCGTTTGCCG
>DATBNH010000188.1:0-6478 GCA_036554405.1 Cellvibrionaceae bacterium
TCTGTTTAATCGCTTTTTACAAGGGCAGTACCCACCGGGTTCAACGCTCAAACCCGTAATCGGTCTCGGCGGCTTGCATCATGATGTGATCACCACCGAGGATACAGTTTATGATCCGGGGTTTTATCAGCTGCGCAATGATGATCGTTTGTACCGAGACTGGAAGCGTCAGGGCCATGGGCCTAAGGTTGATTTAAAGCAGGCAATTGCCGAATCGTGCAACGTGTATTATTACGATTTGGGTTTTAAGTTGGGTGTTGATCGTATGCACAGCTTCGGTACGCAATTTGGTTTGGGTAATCTGACTCTGGTGGATTTACCCAGCGAACGCCGGGGTTTGTGGCCCTCAAGAGATTGGAAGCGCGGTGCAAGGGGTTTACCCTGGTTCCCTGGCGACAGTCTTAACATGGCTATCGGCCAGGGCGATGTACTGGCAACCCCCTTGCAGCTTGCCGTGGCTACCGCCACACTGGCCAATCGCGGTACACGTTATCGGCCCCAGGTAGTTGCCAGTATTAATGGCGAGCCTGTGCCTCCCATAATAGAAAATCAGGTAGTGTCGAGTGAGGAACACTGGGATGCAGTACTTGCAGCTATGGGGGAGGTGATCCATGGCGAGCGTGGCACCGCTCAGCGTATTGCCCGTGGTGCTAACTACCGCATGGGGGGCAAAACCGGTACTGCCCAGGTGGTGGCGATTGCCCAGAACGCCAAATACGACTCGGAGTCTCTGAGCGAGCGCAATCGGGAGCACGCGTTGTTTGTGGGTTTTGCACCGCTAGATGCGCCACAAATTGCTGTAGCGGTTTTAGTAGAGAATGCCGAGTCCGGCTCAGGTGCGGCAGCGCCGGTGGCGCGTCGGGTATTTGATGCCTGGCTGCTGCGCGAACCGGTGGAGAATTAATATGCCTGGCCAGGATTTTCTACGCCGTCTGCCCGAGTCCAGTCAATCTCTTAGAAAGCGCGATCATTTACAGCAGCGCTTGCATTTGGATTTTTGGCTGCTGATATTGCTGTTGGCGATTTGTGCGGCGGGTTTGGTGGTGCTCTACAGTGCCAGTAGCCAGAGCTTGAATATGGTCAAACGCCAGGGCATATATTTGCTAATCGGCTTTGTGGTGATGTTAACAGTGGCTCAGTTACCGCTGGGGTTGATGCGTCGCCTGGCACCCTGGGGGTATGCGGTGGGTTTGTTGTTACTGGTGCTGGTACTGGTTTATGGTGTTGGGGCCAAGGGCGCTCAGCGCTGGCTTAGCTTCGGTGGTTTTCGTTTCCAGCCTTCAGAGATCATGAAGCTGGCCATGCCGGTGATGATTGCCGCCTATCTCGGCCAGCGCCATTTGCCGCCGGTGTTTAAACATATATTCTGGTCGTTGGTACTGGTTTTTGTGCCGGTGGTGCTTATTGTCAAACAACCCGATCTCGGCACCTCTATTTTGGTGGCCACGTCGGGTTTGGTAGTGTTATTTTTTGCCGGCTTGTCGTGGCGTTATATTATTGCCGCATTTGGACTTATCGTGGCAAGTTTGTGGCCGCTGTGGCAGTTCATATTGCACGATTATCAAAAACAGCGGGTATTGACTTTGCTCAATCCCGAAGCGGATCGCCTGGGTGCGGGTTGGAATATTATTCAATCTAAAACAGCGATAGGCTCCGGGGGAGTGCCGGGCAAAGGATGGTTGCAGGGCACGCAATCGCATTTGGACTTTTTGCCCGAGGGTCATACAGATTTTATTATTGCTGTGCTGGCCGAGGAATTTGGTTTAATTGGCGTGTTAACTCTGTTGGGTTTGTACACGTTGGTGTTGTTACGCGGACTTACTATTGCCATCACCGCGCAAGAAAGTTTTGGTCGCCTGTTGGCGGCCAGTATCACCATGACCTTTTTTGTGTATATATTTGTCAATATGGGCATGGTGTCGGGATTGCTACCGGTGGTGGGTGTACCCTTACCACTGGTGAGCCAGGGTGGCACCGCCATGGTGACTCTGCTGGCCGGTTTCGGCGTGTTGATGGCAATTGCCACAGAACCCAAGAAAGTCATTCGATGAGAAGATTTTTATCTACAAAGGATGCGGCTCATATGCGCTCTAAAACCCCTGCTAAGTGCGTTGTGTATGTTGCGAGTATTATGATGTGTATTGTGGCGCTGTCCGCCCGGGCAGACTACAACACCAGCGAGCTGGCACAGGCTTTTATCGAACGCATGGTTAGCGAGCACGACTTTGAGCGTGAATCTCTGCAAGAGCTGTTTGCCGCTACCGAGAAAAAACAGGGCATTATTGATGCCATGAACCGACCTGCAGAAAAAACCAAAACCTGGGCCGAATATCAAACTATTTTTTTGCGGGATAACCGTATTGATGGCGGCGTCAGTTTTTGGCAGGAAAACGCCGAAGCGCTGGCTCATGCTGAGCGGGAGTTTGGCGTGCCAGCGGAGTATATTGTTGCCATCATTGGTGTGGAAACATTATACGGTCGCATTACCGGTAGTCACCGAGTGATAGATGCACTCAGCACCCTGGCTTTTGATTTTCCAAGACGCTCGCCTTTTTTCACCCGAGAGCTTGAGCATTATCTGTTGCTCACCCGTGAATATGCACAAGACCCTCTGTCGCACAAAGGTTCTTACGCCGGAGCCATGGGTTACGGCCAGTTTATGCCCTCCAGTTTTCGCAGCTATGCGGTAGACTTTGATGGTGACGATCTGCCGGATATCTGGAACAATACCACTGATGCCATTGGCAGTGTCGCTAACTATTTTGCCCGCCATGGCTGGCAGACCGGTGCCCAGGTAGTAGTAAGAGCTCGCCCCGTTGAAGGGTTTAATGATGATGATCTGAACAGCATTCAAAAACCAACTGTGAGCCTGAAAAGCTGGAAACAACAGGGTTTAACCCCTATTGAGCCCTTGCAAGAATCACTTGTGGCTTCCGCACTGGAGCTTGAAGGTAAGCACGGTATTGAATACTGGTTGGGTTTTAATAACTTTTATGTGATTACCCGCTACAATCGCAGTCCCATGTACGCTTTGGCTGTGCATCAGTTGGCGCAAACGATTTATGAAAAAAAGCAGACTGAAGAGGCCCTGTGATGCGCGTTGCTATTGTTTGTTTGCTTGGCGTTGTGTTGCTGGCCGCTTGTAGCAGCAAGCCGCAGCAGCCCGCCAGCCGTTACAGTTTATCGCAAGATACCGGTCCGGATAGTTATATAGACTTATCCAAAGTGCCCGATGCAGTCCCGCGCCATGAAACGCGCACCATTGCCGGCAATAAAAACCCTTATACCGTATTGGGTAAAACCTACCATCTGATAAAAGATGAAACCTCTTATAAAGAACGCGGTCACGCCAGTTGGTACGGCAAAAAATTTCATGGGCACAAAACCTCCAACGGTGAGACTTATGATATGTACGGCATGACTGCGGCTCATAAAACCCTGCCGATTCCTTCTTATGTGCGGGTGACCAACCTTAACAACAATCGCTCGGTAGTGGTGCGGGTGAATGATCGTGGGCCTTTTCACGGAGGCCGCATTATTGATTTAAGTTATGCCGCAGCCTATCGGTTGGGGTTTACCGATGCCGGTACGGCTCCGGTAGAGGTAGAAATTATAGTGCCTGGCGATACACCGCCACCGCCTTTACAGGCAACATCTGGCCTGTACTTACAGGTGGGGGCATTTAGCGCCCAATCCAGTGCCGGTGATTTACAGCAGCGCTTGAAGCGCGAGCTTAATGTGCCGGTCTTTATTTCCGAGCATAAGAGCAATAGAATTCTGTATCGAGTCAGAGTGGGGCCTATGGCTAATACTCAGGAACTTAACCGTGTACAGCAGCAGCTACAGCGCAATGGCTTTGATACCCAGATAGTGCGCCAGTAATTGATACTCAACCCATTTTAATCATTAAACTTTTGGAATCCCATGTCAGTCAAAACAGCCATGTTAGTAAAAACAGCCAGCGCTCTGATCTTATGCGGGTGCGCTTTATTGGTCCAGGCGCAGCAGGTGCTGATTCCGGCTCCACCTCAAGTGGCGGCCAGCGGTTACATCCTGATGGATGCCGATACCGGCACCGTGCTAATTGAGCACAATGCCGATGAACTCCTGCCGCCGGCAAGCTTGAGTAAAATCATGACGGTGTATATTGCTGCAGCGGAGCTGGCCGAAGGGCGCCTCAATGCCGATGATAAGGTGCGCGTCAGCCCTAACGCTTGGCGCAAGGGTGGTGCTGCCAGTGGTGGCTCTACCATGTTTCTGGACCCCAACAGTGAAGTGACGGTTATGGAACTGTTACACGGGGTCATTATTCAGTCGGGCAACGATGCCAGCATTGCCCTGGCGGAGCATTTGGCCGGTAGTGAAGAAGCTTTTGCCGATATTATGAATCAAAACGCCCAGATCCTGGGCATGACCAATAGCTCTTTTGAAAATGCCACCGGTTTGCCTGCCGAGAACCACCTGACCACAGCACGCGATATGGCCATACTGGCACGCAGTATGATTGTGGAGTACCCCGAGATTTATCGACTCTATTCCGAGCGCTCCTATACCTATAACGGTATTACCCAGCCTAACCGTAACCAACTGCTATTTCGCGACCCCAGTGTTGATGGCATGAAAACAGGCCATACCAGCGAGGCGGGTTTTTGCCTGGTGGCCTCGGCCCAGCGCGATAATATGCGTTTAGTGTCGGTGGTAATGGGTACTAACAGCGCCAATGCCCGCGCCGTAGAAACACAAAAATTACTGGCCTATGGTTTTCGCTATTTTGAAAATCAGGTGATTTACAGCACCGCTGATGCCGTGGAGACATCGCGCGTCTGGTACGGTGAGGCCGAGCAAGTGGGACTGGGCGTGGCCGAAGATGTGGTGCTGACTTTGCCCCGTGGTAGCCGTAGTCAATTGCAAGCCAATATGCAGCTGGATGATACCCTCAAAGCGCCTATTGCTCTCGGTGACCAGTTGGGTAGGCTCACAGTATCGCTCGATGACGAGGTTTTGGTCGAAGTGCCACTGGTGGCGCGCGAGCCGGTGGAGCGTGCTGGGTTTTTTGCACGGTTGATGGACGGCATTAAGCTGTTTTTGACCAATTTGTTTAGCTGATGCTCTTTTCTGTACCGGCCACAGATGCCTGTGGCCGGCTGTCAAAGGGCCTGTCTCATAACCCCGGCCTGTTGTTATAATGCTCCCTTTGCCTTTACGAGGCCCCCATGTCTCAAGACCCTCCTAAAATTGAATTTCCCTGCCCCAATTACCCCATTAAAGTACTGGGCGATGCCGGCGAGACTTTGCATAGTACGGTGCTTGAGGTGATGGAAGAGCACGCCCCGGGCTTTGATCGTAGATCGGTGACTATTAGAGACAGCTCTGGCGGTCGCTACCAGTCGGTTACCGTCTATATTACCGCCACCGGTATCCCGCAGTTAGAGCAAATTCATCAGCAATTACGCGCGCATCCGGCTATTAAGGTTGTACTCTGAGGTGACCGATCAAGTGTTAACAGTCAAAACCCTGGGCCGTACTAGTTATGGCCAGGTGTGGCAGGCAATGCGAGATTTTACCCAGCAGCGCAGCGCGCAAACCCCGGACGAGCTGTGGTTGGTTGAACACGACCCTGTGTTTACCCAGGGGCAGGCGGGCAAACCTGAGCACCTGCTTAACCCCGGTGATATTCCTTTGGTGCAGTCCGATCGCGGCGGGCAAATCACCTACCACGGCCCCGGCCAACTGGTGGCCTACCCATTACTGGATCTGCGCCGTTTGCAGATGGGCGTGCGCGATTTGGTGACCGCCCTGGAGCAAGCGGTTATTAAGGTGCTGGACGAATTTGGCATTGTGGCCGAGGCCCGCGCCGATGCGCCTGGTGTGTACGTGGGCCAGGCCAAAATTGCTTCGCTGGGCTTGCGTGTGCGCCGCAGCTGCAGTTTTCACGGCCTGGCGCTCAATGTGGATATGGACCTTGAGCCTTTCAGCCGCATTAACCCCTGTGGTTTTTCGGGGATGCCGGTTACTCATATGACGCGCTTATTGGGTGCCCCCATACCCATGGGGCATGTTCAAACCCGGTTGGTGGCCGCTCTTGTACAGAAATTGGGCTACAAACAGGGTATAATGCCCGCCGCTTAATTCACTGTCCCTACCTCCAGAGAGATGCTATGTCAGATGTGCCTGAAATCCAACCGGTTAAACGCACCCGTCGCCACAAGCAGGGTGAAAAACTGCGCGATGCCGACAAAGTCGAGCGTATTCCGGTTAAGGTAATCGCCACAGATGCGGTAGAAGTGCCGCGCAAGCCCGACTGGATTCGCGTGCGTGTAGCCGCCTCGCCCGAGGTGGACCGCATTAAAAAGCTGCTGCGCAAAAACGGTTTGTCGTCGGTGTGTGAAGAGGCCAACTGCCCCAACCTCGGCGAGTGTTTCAGTGGCGGCACCGCCACCTTTATGATCATGGGTGATATTTGCACCCGCCGCTGCCC
>DATBNH010000303.1:0-4636 GCA_036554405.1 Cellvibrionaceae bacterium
TTTTTGGTATTACCGGTGCATCGAGCCTGTTACTGGAAGCCGATGCCGATGCCTTTGTGCATTTTTATCGAGGGCCGGCTTTCGATGTCATTATTGACGATGTTTTTACCGAGCGCGACGGCGAACCTTTAAGAGCGATTACTTTCGATAAGCGTTGGGGCCAAAAGCTGTTATCACGGTTAACCTCGGACGGTTTGTTAATTGCTAACTTTGCCAGCTTTAGTGAGTTTAACCAAGCGGCGTCTTTGCAAGATTTTTCTCATCAATTTGCCGAGCGTTGGTTGTTGCGCTTGGGTGGGTACGATAACGCCATTGGTGCTTTTTATCGTTGTCCGTCGCAAGGGGGTGTTTTGCTGCAATACCGCCAGGGGCACAGCGCCGCCATGCGCGAAATTCGCCAGTTATGATTTTTTATTTTTGCGCAGTGCCACGACTTTAAACTGCCGATTGTTGGCCAGAATATTGACCTGGCCAAAGAGTTCTTCGGCTTTTTGTTCCAACCCAATAAAACTGTTAACCACAAAAAAAGCCTGGCCTTGGGGCGCAAGCAAGCGTTTGGTGGCTTGTAAAAACTTGTCGGTTAAATCGCCGCTAACGCTGAAGCCTTGATGAAAAGGCGGATTGCAGAGAATAAAATCGGCAGGTGCGTCAATGCTGTCACCGACATCGGCGGCAATCACTTGGCCATTGAGCTCATGGTGTTTGAGGTTGGCCAAAGCGGCAATCAAGGCGCCGGCATTGTTATCGGTGAGTGTCAGCCGATCGGGTGCCTTGGTAAATAATTCCCGGCAGGCGCGTACTGTGAGGTAACCATAGCCGCAACCAAGATCCAGCATGTGTGCTGGAGTTGGAAGCTGGAGCGCTTGCAGTGAATCGATTAAAAAACGGCTGCCGGCATCAATTTTTTGCCAGCCAAACAAGCCCGGTTTGCTGACAAATTCAAATTCAGGCGCACTACTGATCGGGCGCAGTTGATGATAATCTTGATCGTCCAGCGGTGCGGGCAGCACGCCTTGGGCTTTGCTGATAACGACGGTGTAAATAGCACCCTGTTTGCGTGTTACCTTAGTGCTGCCCAGTTGCGCGGCAGCTTTTTCCAAAAAGTTTTTGGCGCCCTCGCTTTTGAGGCCGGTGAGATAAAGCTGTCCCCCGGTTTTGAGTAATCGCTGGGCGCTATTGATAATGTGGTGCACCACCGGTTTTTCCTTGGACAGGCGATAAAATAAGGCATCGACTGATGAGGGTGTATTACCTCGGGTATCAAAATCGCTAAAGCAGGTGTTAATGCCCCGTGCGTGGAGCCGCTGATGCACATCAAAACGGTTACTGATAAAAAGTGTGTTAGCGCTTTCGGTGGCAGTATGAATATCGCTGGTATTCTCATCCAAAACTACCACAGTTGCTGCGGTTGGCTGCTCGAGGGTGAAAGCATTCAGCTCTTGTTGCAGCCACTGCGCGGGCAGATCTGGCTTAAACACTGGCTATTTCCTCAGCGCTGAGGGGGCGGTACTGACCCGGTGCCAGCGCTGGATCAAGTTCAATGTTGCCTATGGCCTCGCGGTGTAGTGCGATCACGTAATTACCAACGGCGGCAAACATGCGTCTAACCTGATGATATTTGCCCTCGCTTAAGATCACTAGCGCCTCTGTAGGGGCGATAATTTGTAATGTGGCCGGTCGAGTTAAGCGCGGCTCATTGTGCAAAGCCACACCCTCGGCAAATTTTGTAATCGCCTCTTCAGTTATAGGCTCGGCGGTATGCACTCGATAGCGTTTTTGTTTTCCGGAGCGCGGTGCGGTCAGCTGATGATTCCAGGCGCCGTCATCGGTGATCAGTAGCAGCCCGGTGGTGTCTATATCCAACCGCCCGGCAATTTGCAGTGGCAGATTTTCTGAATTGTCGATCAAATCCAGCGCGGTGGGGTGAATACTGTCGTGGCTAACCGATACCACGCCTGCCGGCTTATGCAGCATCAGGTATACACCACCGCGCTCGGTGATGGGCGTGCCATCCAGGCAAATGTTTTGGTCGAGCGATATTTTAGTAGCAATGTTGTTGGCGGTTTCGCCATTGATGCTAATGGCGCCACGGCGCAGGGCGTAGAGCACTTCGCGGCGCGAAAGCTGTGTGTTGTTGGCAATAAATTTATCAAGGCGCATAGGTATCGAGCCACTGTGGATGAATGGCCTGATGCCAGTCAAAACGGTTAATAATATAGGCCATACTACCACGCAGTGGGGCATTGATGATAAGCACAGCGCCGCTGACCGGGTGTGGCAGGGTAAATTGTACGGCGCTTAACAGCAGCCCCGGAGCCTGTAAATTTTCTGCAAAAAAGCGGTTGTGTTTCCCCTTACCGTGTTTGGCATCGCCAATAATAGGGTGGCTGATATGTTTTAAATGCCGGCGTATTTGATGCCTGCGCCCGGTGAGAGGTTTACATTGAACCAGCGAATAGCGGCTGCTTGGGTATTTGTCTACGGCATTGGGCAGCTCGATGTTAGCGAGCCTGAGGATTTGCGTGCGTGCCGGTTGTGCTGCTGGTTGTTTTTCAGGGCGTTTTACATAGTCATCGGCCTGGTAACTGATCGGGTGATCAATCTCAGCAGTGTCAGGGGCAAGGCCACGCACAATGGCCACATAGGTTTTGTGTACCTCTGTGTGCCAATGGCTTGAAACCTGTGCCGCAATACCAGGCGATAAGGCAAATAGCAATACGCCGCTGGTGGGTTTGTCGAGCCGGTGCAGCGGATATACTCGCTGACCTATTTGGTCGCGGAGCAACTGAATGGCAAAGCGGGTTTCGTGGCGATCAATGGGGCTTTTGTGAACTAAAAGGCCCGCAGGTTTGTTTATGGCTACCAAATCGTCGTCGCGATAAACTATCTCAAGCGGGCGGTCGGTATGACTCATCGCCGCCACCTTGAGTCATTAATAGAGGCCACTGTTAATAGCGCGTGCCGGAACATTGTGGTCTTCACAGGTAAAACCCCAGGATTCCTGATTGCGTTTTAATTTCTGTGCCTCAATCTCGCAAAACCCTTCCTGATTATTGGCCCGCCATAAAACTTCGGGTTCTTCCTGGTTTTTTTGGTAGCGCACTTCGCAGGGTACTGTTTGCTCGGGTAGCAAATACACCACTTCGATCAAGCGCACTTCATCCTGCAGCTTACAGCTGTAATGGTAATTGCCACTGGCAAAAGCTGCTGCAGGTAGCAGTCCCACTATCACGCTTATTATTATCCGGGACATCGTCTCCTCCTTGGAACCGGTTAATTGTTAATGGCTTTCTCGCCAGATTCTACAGTTTGGTAAATGAGTGTGTTAATGGTCATGGGGCCAACCCCACCGGGTACCGGTGTGTAAGCGGCGACGCGTGACAACAGCGGCGCTAATTCAATATCGCCTACACCGCCGGGATGATAACCGGCATCTACCACAATGGCGCCATCTTTAATCCACTCGGCTTTAATAAATTCCGGCCTGCCCACTGCGCCGACAATAATATCAGCGCGCTTGATATGTTCGTCCAGATTTTCGGTACGCGAGTGGCATATGGTAACTGTGGCATTGGCATTCAGTAGCATCAACGCCATGGGTTTACCCAAAATTGGGCTGCGTCCGACCACTACCGCGTGCTTGCCAGCAAGTGGTATGTTGTAGGCTTCGAGCAAGCGCATAATGCCTTTGGGGGTGGCGCTGCCGTAGGCTTGCTCGCCCATGCTCATGCGGCCAAAACCCAGGCAGGTAACACCGTCGACATCTTTTTCGGCGGCGATGGCATCAAAGCACAACCGTTCATCAATCTGCTCGGGCACCGGGTGCTGCAATAAAATACCGTGCACGTTGGGATTGTTGTTGAGTTCATCGATAGTGTGCAGAAGCTGTTCAGTGGTGGTTTGACTTGATAACTCCACGCGAATGGATTCCATCCCAATGCGTTCGCAGGCGTTGCCTTTCATCTTTACATAAGTCGCCGAGGCCGGATCGTCGCCCACCAGAATAGTGGCGAGAATAGGTGGTTGCCCACCGCTGGCCGCTTTAATAGCTGTTACCCGTGTGCTGAGTTCTTGTTCGGTTTTGGCGGCCAATGCCTTGCCATCGAGTACCTGTGCGGACATCTGCAGGAGAACCTTTGGTTGCTGGTTAAAAGGGGGGCCATTTTCCCACAGCCAATGACTATCGCCAAGCGTAATTGGACGATTGTGTGAGGTAAAAGGCAGGGAGGTTAATAAAATGGGGTGGCTGACGGGGATCGAACCCGCGACCACTGGAATCACAATCCAGGGCTCTACCGACTGAGCTACAGCCACCATCACAAACACACTGTCTCGTGGCAGAGACACAACAAGACCTGCTGCGACCACTGATAAAAGCTTAAAGCCAACAATGGCGCGCCCGGCAGGACTCGAACCTGCGACCATCCGCTTAGAAGGCGGATGCTCTATCCAGCTGAGCTACGGGCGCGAGGCTGGCAAGCTGAACCCTGAGGCTCGATAAAATGGTCGGAGTGGAGGGATTCGAACCCCCGACATTCTGCTCCCAAAGCAGACGCGCTACCAGGCTGCGCTACACTCCGAATTCCGAACGCGATGACCGCGATTCAGGAGGTGCGCATGATACCCATGCCGCCTG
>DATBNH010000342.1:0-8033 GCA_036554405.1 Cellvibrionaceae bacterium
TTTATGCAAAGATGAATTACCCATGCCGTAGATTGCTGTCATTTGCTATGATGCCAGAAACAAAAATGAGAAAGGACAAATGCTCATGTTACAACGCCTGATAATTGTTATTGTAGCTGCTCTGAGTACCAGTTGCGCCAGCCTCAGCAAAGAGGAATGCCAACAGGCCGACTGGTACCTAATAGGGCTTGAAGACGGCGCACAAGGCTATGCCGTTAACCGCATTGGCAGCCACCGCGAAGCCTGCGCAAAGGTCGGTGTAACCCCCGATATCGGTCAGTACCGAGCCGGTCTCGACGAGGGCTACCAGCGTTACTGCACGCCCGCCAAGGGCTATAGAGTGGGCCAGAGTGGCGCCCAGCATCAGGATGTTTGCAGCGGCGAGGCGGCAGAGGCTTTTAATGAAGCTTATAGCTATGGGCGCGATTACTATCGCTTGTCTCAGACCCTGTCCGAGCTGGACACACAGTTATCGGAGTACCACAAAAACCTGGCCGAGCTGGCCGACAACACCGCCTATCACGAGGAGCAGCTGGTGCACCACGCGCGCAATGCCAGCGAGCGCCAGCAACATTTAAGCGCTATTAAAGAGATTGAACAGAGCATTGGCAATATTCAGCAGGCGCTCGTGTACGCCGAGCGCGAGCGCGCGGTACTGGCGCGCGATTTGAATGTGCTGGCCAGCGAACACCGCGCTCTGGGGTTTAACCCTTAAGGCCAATCCGGTATAGGCGGGCTCGATGGGAGGTTAAGCTTGCCCTACCCCACCTGCACCTGATTGCGCCCGGCATTTTTAGCCTTATACAGCGCTTTGTCGGTACGCTCAAATAATGCCTCCAGTGAATCGCTGCGCTGTATCTGCGCTACACCAATGCTCACCGTCACCTTTAACGATTGAGTAAATATATGCTCATCAATAAGCCGGCGTAATTTCTCTGCCATGTCACAAGCCGGCTGCAGCCCGGTGTTACCAGAGACGATAATAAACTCCTCGCCGCCCCAGCGTGCAAAGTGGTCATCGACACGTATATTTTTACCGACTACATTGGTTAGCTCGCGCAATATTTCATCGCCTACGGCATGGCCATAAGTGTCGTTTATAATTTTAAAGTTATCCACATCCAACAACAGTAGCGACAGGGGTTTTCTATTGTATTTCCAGTTGTGGAACGCTTCCTTCAACGAGCCTTCAATACCGGCACGATTGTAAGCACCGGTGAGTGGGTCCATTTTTACTTTTTCTTCCAGCGTGCGGCTGCGCTGATCTAACAGTGCATTAATTTCCGTCAATTCCAACTGACGCTCTTTACCCGCCTGAACAGCCAGGGTCAGCATGCGAATCCGCGCGGCCAGATACAGCAAAATGGCGACGATCCACGCCACAATAATGCCCAGATACAGCTGCTCCACACTGATGCGCAAACCCACTAACTCCAGCCGGCTCAGCGTAAATTCATGCTCGCCTTCGGTGAGCCCGGTGCCGGATTGAATTTCAATTAAGCCTATATTGGAAAAATCAGTGTGTGATTGCCAAACGTCCAACTGATAAAGCTGTAACCACCAGTCGGCAATTCGAAAGTAAGACAGCTGTATATTGTTATAGTCAGGCCCTTTGCGGGTATCCAGTTCAATCATATTGAATTTGGTCGAGCGAATTTCGTCGGCGCGGGTGTAATCCGGATGACTATTGCGCAGGAACACTCGCACTGACTGCGCATCGCCCCGGTAGGACAGGGATAGATTGAGGTGTGTATAACGACTCAGGTTGACGCCGTTGAGATGGGAGTCTGAAAAATAGATTTGCATGGCACAGAATGGATAGGGCCACTCCTTGCCCAGCGTACAACGCCAGCTCAACTGCTCCTTATCGATCCATTGAGTCTGGGTGTTACCGCCATCTTGCACATCGGAGTCGAGGGCGAAGCGTAGCTGCTCATCAGCTGGGTTGATAATCATTCGTGTTTCCAGCAGCGGGCCACGAAACACCAGCACCACCAATGTCATTAGCACCAGCAGCAAAAGTAGCTTTTCGGGAGTAAAGCGGTAATTAAATGACGCGGGAGCCATGGCGATAACCCTCTGTACTGCACACGTGAGCCAGCACAAATGTTGTTTTATACGCCAAAAGTATAGCACGAGCGCGTGGACTAACAGCGTTAATTACAAATAATTACCGCAGCAAACATAGACCACGTTAATCCATACCCAACAATTCAATCCGATAACCGTCGGGGTCTTCGACAAAGGCGAGAATAGTAGTACCGTGCAGCATAGGCCCCGGCTCGCGGACAATACGCCCCCCGGCGGCGCGAATTTTAGCGCAGGCGCCATAGACGTCCTCGACCCCTATGGCAATATGGCCATAGCCGGTACCCAAATCGTAGCCGTTGGTATCCCAATTGTGTGTCAGCTCAAGCACTGCGGTATCTGCTTCATCACCATAACCGACAAACGCCAGGCTGAATTTACCCTCGGGGAAATCGTGCCTGCGCAGCAATTTCATGCCCAGTACATCGGTATAGAAAGCCAGCGACTTTTGCAGAGAGCCGACGCGCAACATGGTATGTAAAAGTCGCATAAGAATCCGGTGTCAGTAGGGTTAAAATGTCTGATAAGCCTTAATCAACAATTGATAATCTTCAATACCACTTTGCTCCACTAAAGGCGCGGCTATATCCACATGGACAATATTACCGACGCGCACTTTACTGGAACTGAGCCGCAAACCAAAACCCACGTTGGCCAAAGTCGGGCTGTTTTCAGTGGTGGGGCCATCCCAGGCTTTGCCCACTTCGACAAAAGCCACGGCGCCTACGCGCACCAGGTTAAACCAGTGCCAATCTGAATAATAACGCCGCTCTATGGTGGCAATAGCACGTTTGTTGCCGCGCTGAAAATCTGTGGGGTAGCCGCGCATACCATTGATACCACCCACGGTCAGCTCTTCGTATTGCTCAAGGTCCTGGCCGGCAGCGTAGCGCAAACTGGTGTACCAACGATGCTTGGGCGTCACCATGTAGTTGTAAGCTACCTGGCTGGACCAAATGGCACTGTCATTGCTGTTGGAGTCGCTGTGATCGCGGCCATTAACACCCACATTAACACTCAGTAAATTATCGTCTTTTATGTTGAAAATATGCTGGTAGCTGCCTATGTAACGCAGCACGTCGCCATGGTATGAGGGGCCAGCTTTGCCATAGCCAACACGCATTGAGAAGGTAATACCGAGCGGTACGTCTTCCGTGCGCTGTATCTGATTAAGGTTGCGATAGGTGGTGTAACGATCCTCAAGATATTGATACTCCACCCAGGGATAACTGGCCTTACGGTCGGGAGGGAAGCCCAATTGGGTATTCTCGTTTGCCGAAAAACGATCTTGCTCTTCGGTATAACCTACCAATACCCGTTGGGTTGCAATTTTACTGATATGAACAGCACGCCCGTAATAGACTTCTTGCCATAGGTTCTCATGGCGAAATTCATTGATAACCTCATCCGAGGCGCGAATAATTTTCGCCTCGGTCACATCGCTGTAACTGATACCGGCCGCCCAGGGAGCCAGGCGTGAATAAAACGGCTGCTCAAGGTTGGCAATAATATTTTTGCCGTCCGAGGTATCGGCATAGGACAAATGGGTAGCGAGGCGCGTGTTTAACAGGTGGTCGGTAGCAAAGGTATAACGTATGCCATTGCGTTCGGCATCCTGCTCATAGCCGATGGACAAGCCAATACCAGTGCCCAGAAGGTTATCATCACTTATGCCAAAGCCCGAAGAGGTATCGCCACCCCCGTGGCTAAAAGACACTTCAACATCGAGCGACCAGCTATCGCGAGTAACCACCGCCAGCCCCACCTGCTCATCGCAGATAACCTCGGGCACAATAAAAGCCCCGGTTAAATAACCTCGGGTGCGCAGCAGCCGTTCAGTTTCATAAATTCTGCTGGCATCCACAGGTTCGCCTTCGGCAAACAACAGTTGATTGATCACTACATAATCTTTGGTATTGATGTGCAGGCGGTTTAAAAAACGGTAAATACTGTTGTTTTCATCGGGGTTGGTTTCATCGAAAACATCCACTTGAATTGTGTGGATATTGGCGATAGTAAGGCCAATAAGTGCAGTAATATCAGAGCTATCGACGCGACTGCCACGAAAGCGTTTGCTAATGGTCTGACGCAGATCCTGAATTTCACAGCTGGGGTCGTCGGCAAAGACATCCTTCACCTCCTCTATAACCTCTTCTTTATCTGCATCTACGTCCATGTCTGCCTCTGCCAGGCAATACTGCCCAAAAAACAAAAGGCAAACTGTAGCTAACGCGATTCTTTTCATACTCTCTTATCTTTCTACTTGGGAGCCCTGGGGCCATGCATCAGACCCAGAGATTACCACGCCACCGTGCGCAAACCATAAAAAAATGTAATCCCGCGCAAAAGCAAATTGTATTTACCCCCCTAATGGCGTCATAATAGCAAAATGAATGATGATTCATTTCCTCTGTAAAACCAGAGGCACCGTTTCTACAGCCGTACCAATAACGGTAACTCACTGTATTAGAAGGCTTTGTTTTGCATCAGCAAATAAATCAAGGCTCTGAACGTTATTTTCTTAGGGGTCGTAGTCTTTTTATACGCCGCTACGTAACTACGGGTTAAGTCTCACATTAAGGAAGTTCTCACATGACTAAGCGCATGATTATTATGCTGGTTGCCGTCGGCATTGTCTTCGGTGGCATTTTTGGCTTTAAATTCTGGCTCGGTGGTTTTTTGAACAATATGTTCGACAACATGCCTATGCCGGTTGCCACCATCACCGCCACCCATGTGACGGAAGACAATTGGACCCCCGAGGCCACTGCCGTGGGCAGCTTTCGCGCTATTAACGGTGCCGAGCTGACCACTCAGGCCAATGGCATCGTGGTCGGCATCCACTTTGATAACGGTGATGAAGTCACCGAGGGCCAGCGCCTGATTTCACTCGACACCAGCACCGATGAGGCCGATCTCGAGCGCCTGCAAGCGGCGGAAAAACTCGCCTCCCTGGAACTGGGCCGTTATCAGCAGCTACACAAAGAGGGCAATATTTCTGAGTCCGAATTACAGCGCAGACAGAGTGAAGCCGATCAGGCCACCGCCACAGTTCGGGCACAGCAGGCGCGTATTAACCAGAAAGTGATTCGTGCACCTTTCGACGGTATCTCTGGTATTCGCCAGGTCAACCTTGGCCAATATGTCTCCGCTGGCAGTTCGGTGGTAGCTGTGCAATCACTGGATCCGATTTACCTCAATTTCACCCTGCCGGAGCAGCAATTGTCATCTGTCCGCACCGGTCAAAGCATGCGGGTACGGGTTGATGCCTACCCCGACCAGTCCTTCACCGGCGTCATTACCGCCATTGAGCCCGGGATCAATGAATCCACCCGTACCTTTACTGTGCAAGCCACTCTCGACAACCCCGAGCTGATGCTGCGCCCGGGTATGTTTGGCCGGGTCAGTATGGATCGCGGTGAACCACAACACGTGCTACTGATTCCACAAACGGCTATTCAATTTAACCCCTATGGCAACTCGGTTTTTGTCATCCGCGAAGAAGATGACCAGCTGAAAGTGACCCGCCGCTTTATTCGCACCGGCGAACGCCGTGGCGACATGATCGCCGTGCTTGATGGCCTGGAGTTGGGCGATCGAGTCGCCACCTCGGGGCTGCTCAAGCTGCGCAATGACGGCGTGGTCAATATTAGCGACAACGAAGAGCTGGAGCCCAGCGCCGACGTTAACCCCAGTCCGGCGAATCAATAGGAGAATCGCACATGCGCTTTACCGACGTTTTTATTAAAAAGCCGGTGCTGGCCACGGTTGTGAGCCTGTTTATTCTGCTTTTGGGGTTGCGTGCCGGGTTTGACCTGAATGTTCGCCAGTTCCCGGAAATCCAGAATGCGGTAGTTACCATCAGCACCAGTTATATCGGCGCCGATGCCGATCTGATGCAGGGCTTTATCACCTCGCCCATGGAACGCGCAGTGGCCTCGGCCGAGGGTATCGATTATATCGTCTCTAACTCCTCTGCGGGCATGAGTATGATACAGGCCTATTTGCGCCTGGATTATGACCCCAACGAGGCGCTGACCCAGATCGCCGCCAAGGTCAATGCGCTGCGTTCGGATTTGCCGGAAAATGCTATGGATCCGGTGGTCAACCTGGCTATTGGCCAGCAGGTAGCGGCTATGTACCTGTCATTTTACAGCGATGTACTCGACAGCAACCAGATTACCGACTACGTAACCCGGGTGGTAGAGCCGCAACTGTCCACCATTCCCGGGGTGCAACAGGCACAGATTCTGGGAGCCCGTACCTTTGCCATGCGCATATGGCTAGACCCGGAGCGGATGGCTGCACAGGGCCTTACCGGCTCGGATGTAATGCGCGCCTTGCAGAGCAATAACGTGCTGGCGGCATTGGGGCGCACCAAAGGTCAAATGGTCGCTATTGACCTGACCGCCGCGACCGACCTGCGTACTGTTGAGGAATTTGAACAACTGGTGGTACGCAGTGAAAGCGACGCCGTGGTCAGATTGCGCGATGTGGCCGAGGTTGAACTCGGTGCCGAGAACTACAATGCCTCGGTTAGCTTTAACGGCCAGTCCGCCACGTTTATGGGTATTGAAGTCTCCCCCGATGCCAATGCGCTGGATGTAATTGCCGAGGTCCGAAGAGTTTGGGAAGAGTCTATTATCACGCAATTGCCCGAAGGCCTTAACGGCGATATTCCCTACGATTCCACCGAGTATATTCAAAGCTCAATCGACGAGGTGATTATTACCATCGTGCTGGCACTGATTATTGTGGTGCTGGTGATCTACGCCTTTTTAGGCTCAATCAGAAGTGTGATTATTCCGGCGGTGGCAGCACCGCTATCGCTGATCGGCACCCTGTTTATCATCTGGATAATGGGGTTTTCCATCAACCTGCTCACCTTGTTGGCTATGGTATTGGCCATCGGTATTGTGGTGGATGACGCCATTATTATGCTGGAAAATATCCAGCGTCATATCGAAGAGGGCATGTCGCGTAAAAAAGCGGCTATTCAAGGTGCGCGCGAGCTCGCCTGGCCCGTGGTAGCCATGTCTACCACACTGATTGCGGTATTTATTCCGCTCGGCTTTATGGGCGGGCTAACCGGCGTATTATTTCTGGAGTTTGCCTTTACCCTGGCGGCCACGACTGTGGTCTCGGGAATTGTGGCGCTTACGCTGTCGCCGATGATGTGCGCTTATATTCTGGTGTCGCGCAAAAATGCCGGCACTCGGCCTAAACTAGAGATGAAACTGGATGAGTTTTTTGAAAAGCTGCGCGCCGGATTTCAACGCAAATTACACGGTGCGCTAAACGCTTTACCGGTTGTCCTGGTATTCGGCGGTGCCATTTTGATCTCTTGTTACTTTTTGTTTGTTACCAGCCCAACAGAGCTGGAACCTCAGGAAGACGTGGGCTTTATTTTTACCATCGCCGAGGGCGACAGCTATGGCACATTGGATAACACCAACCTCAGCGCCCGCCACCTCAGTAATCTGATAGCTGAAGTGGACGAGGTCGATAAGATGTTTGTGATCGGCGGATTTAATGGCACCAATAGTGTGGGCGCTGGTGTGGTACTCAAAACCTGGGATGACCGCAGCCGCTCCACTAAAGAAGTACTGGATGAATCGGTGCAACCGTTTTTAGAAAAAATTCCAGGCCTTAATGCCTTTGCTATTATTCCACCGTCGCTGCCTACGCCGGGCGGCGGCCCACCGGTGCAATTTGTTATCGGCTCGACTCAACCCTTTGAAGCCATTGGCGAAGTCGCTCAGGATATTGTCGGCCGCGCTATGGCCAGTGGGCGCTTTATCTTTATGGATACCGATCTGAAAATCGACCGGCCGCGGCAAACAGTGCATATAGACCGTGAAAAAGCGGCACTGATGGGTGTCGATATGCAGCAGATTGCCTCCGATGTTGGCAGTATGATGGCGGGCGCTTATGCGGGTCGCTTT
>DATBNH010000358.1:0-2455 GCA_036554405.1 Cellvibrionaceae bacterium
TAAGCGACAAAGTCATGAATGTGCTTATGAGCTTGGGTATGGCGCTTGTATTGAGTGTTATGGTCTTCGCCCTTTGGAACGATATTTTCTGCTGACTTTAGGGGCGCCCCAAAAACGCCATATTTGTGCCAAGCTTCTTTCACAAAGCTAATTTAGTTTTGATACCGATGAGAGGGAGTACATGAAATGGACACGATCGAGCGGGGCTATCAGGGTCTACATCTTCTTTGGGATCTCAATTGGGATCGCCTGCTCTATTTGGCAACGATTACCGCGGCTCTCTTTGCCGGCGCTTGGTTGGGTACCATCATGCTATGATGCTGCCCGCATCGGGATGAGCTCATGGTTCAACAAAATAAACGGTTGCCTTGCTTTGCGCGTCCTACTGGGCGCGCTTCTCGTTTTGACATCATTCCGTATTGCCTTTACTCAGGCTGTAACGCGTTTCTGACTGGAATAGATAACATGACAAGTAGCGTCGCAGGGGCGAAAGCTTCAACAGGCCGTAAGCAAACCATCTGCAATCCGCTAAAGACGCTTGTTTTTTCAGCGTTTTCAGCGGCTTTTATTCTGGGAGCCAGCGTAGCCGATGCTCAAAGTTATCGGTTCGGATCAGTCTCGATAGAAGGCAATAAGCGCATCGAGTCCGGTACGATCCTGTCATATGCGGGAATCGCACGCGGTGATGCAGTCTCTGCAGGTCAGCTTAATGAGGCCTATCAGCGGATTTTAGCATCAGGATTGTTTGAGACAGTCGAAATTGAACCTCAGGGGGGAACTCTTGTTATCAAAGTCACAGAGTTTCCTACGATCAATCGCATCAGTTTCGAAGGCAACCAGCGCCTGAAAGACGAGGAGCTTTCGAGCTTTATAAAGCTGAAACCACGTCTTGTTTTTAGTCCGACTCAGGCAGAGCGAGATACCGCAACGTTAACGGCAGCCTATGCGGAAAATGGCCGGCTGACTGCTAAGATCACACCGCGGATCATCCGCCGGAGTGATAACCGCGTTGATCTTGTATTTGAAATTTTTGAAGGCGGCATGACTGAAGTGTCGCGGATCGGTTTTGTCGGCAACCAGGTTTACTCTGATCGTCGTTTGCGCCGTGTTCTGGAAAGCAAACAAGCAGGTATTCTGCGCGCCTTTGTTCGCAAAGATACCTTTGTTGAAGATCGCTTGCAATTTGACCAGCAGGTCCTGCGCGATTTTTATCTATCACGCGGCTACGTCGACTTCCGTACAACATCGGTGAATGCTGAGATTGCACGAGAACGAGATGGCTATTTTGTGACCTTTAATGTCGAAGAGGGTCAGCAATTTGCTTTTGGTCAGATCACAACAGTAAGCGAGATCGCTGAAGTCGATGCCGGGGTTTTTCAAGATATCATCAAGATAAATCCAGGTGATGTTTATTCACCATCTCTTGTTGAAAATGCGATTGCACGCATGGAGCGCTTGGCCATCAGAGAGGGTCAACCCTTTCTGCGTGTTGAACCTCGTATAAACAGAAACGACCGTGATCTGACACTTGACGTCGAATTTGTGCTTTCGAAGGGTGAGCGGATTTTTGTTGAGAGGATCGATATCGAGGGCAATGCAACAACATTAGACCGTGTTGTCCGTGGCCAGTTCCGTGTGGCAGAAGGTGATCCCTTCAATGCACGGGAAATTCGAGAAAGCGCCGAGCGTATCCGGGCCTTGGGCTTTTTTACAGATGCTCAAGTAAATGCACGTGAAGGGTCTTCACCCAATACGGTGATCGTTGATGTGGAAGTCGAAGAAAAGCCGACAGGTTCTTTGAATTTTGGCGGTACGTTCTCGACAGATAACGGCTTTGGGATCGTTGCTCAGTATACGGAAACAAACTTCTTGGGCCGCGGTCAGACGGTGCGTTTTCGTGCCTCTGGCGCGACTGACAACACAGATTACGGACTTTACTTTGAAGAGCCAGCGTTCTTGGGCCGCGATGTTAAGTTCTTCTTTGATGTGAGCTTACGCGAAACTGAGAGCGACAATGCCAATTACAACACCAGTCGCGGCCTTTTCGCGACCGGGTTAGAGTTCCCGCTTGGCGAACGTGCGCGGCTTGGGCTGAACTATAAGTTTGATGCGACGGAAATGTCAGTAGATACGGGAACAGCTCTAGGAGACGTTCTAAAATATGAAAAAGACCTTGAGCGTCGTACACATAGTTCGGTTGGCTACTCCTACGAGTGGGACTCGCGGCGTACCTCTTTAGACAATGACGAGGGGCTTCGCTTTCTATTTAGCCAGGATTTTGGCGGCATCGGCGGGGACGATACCTTTGTGAAGTCGAAAGCCAAACTGGTTGCACAAACGAGGATATTCAACGAGGAAATCACGCTGCGTGCGACACTGGCAGGCGGCGCTGTGAACTTCTCCAACTCTGGGCCAGGGAGCCGCGCGACGGACCGTTGGCTCTTTGAAGACGACA
>DATBNH010000363.1:0-7107 GCA_036554405.1 Cellvibrionaceae bacterium
GTTCCCGGTTCCCCGAAAAACGGTAATGCCCCGTCACAGAATAAGTAAACAGCATATCCTCTAACATCGGCCCCCTGCCGATGTTGTGAACTATCAAGGGCCTGCCGCTACTCTCGGAAAGCTGATGAGTGACTATACCAATATGCGGCAAATTCCCCGGCAACATCCAGCTTACAATATCCCCTGGCTGATACTCTTCAGCCATAGTGCTCACTGTTAGAGATTGTCCATGGCGGGTAAAAAAGGTTTGCAGATTAGGCACACGGCGGTGATCAATATTCGCATCTGGCCGGGTTAACCCCCATATGCGTCTAGATGGATAGGCATCGAAATTATCGCGCATATCTTCATGCACCAGCACTTGTAAATCCACACCCAGAGCGCGATAAGCGCGAATAATCACATCGGTGCATACGCCTTTGTCGGGCGCCACATCTCCACCGGGGTAAGCCAGCCGCTCATAAGCGCCATCATATACAATTTGATGACCTGTGCGCTCAATGGCCGCATCCGCTAATTTTTGAAAAAAAATATCGGCCCAGGCTACAGGCGGCAGTATAACCAGCGTCAGCAAAAATATTTTTTTCATAATGCCTTCCCTTTCTGCGAAGATTGGGGCTCAGCTTTTTGGGGGAATAGCTCACAACTTAGTGTACGTTGCATTACATCGATTGCCTAACTCGCATCTCATGCGATCATATAATTCCACGTTCCCCGTTCAAAAATCGTCAAACATCTGAATCATATAGCCAGTTTCCACTGCCTCTTTCATGGCTTTATCGGCGGCTATAACGCGCGCATCATTCAGTAGCTCGGCTGCTACGGCTTTGCGTTTATGAATATTGATTTCGGTAAACCCTGCGCGCATTAAATAAATTTTGGCCAGCTGCTCGGCACCGAATAAATCTTTAAAATTAATGTACAAAATAAAAGGCACTTTTTGGCCCTTGGCCACATCTTCTACTTGCTTGGCGGCCACGGCATCGGCTGAAAAAATAAACATAATAAACCCTGTGATAAACGGCTTTTTACACCGGTCGTGGAAGTGAAAATATCTCGCCCAGCGAGGCATATTGCTCGCCGCCCAAACGCGCCAGGGGGGCAATTTTATCCGCACGCGGCAAGCCGGTATCCGCATCCAACACCTGATCGCTAATATAAGCGTGTTTTATTTCGGCATAAATCACCGCCTGCGGACCATCACCTAACAGGTGAATATCATAGCGCTGGCAGGCAAAGGCTATGGGGCAATCGGCCAAACGTGGCCACCCAAAACCAGCATCTTCTATCAGCTGACTGTCAATACGCTCCAATTCCGACTCGCCCGCAGGCAAGCTTCTGGCGGTTTCATTGAGTTGCTCGGCCAAGTTCGCCACGCCTAAGTGAATTACAAAGCGTTCACGCTGCTCAATATTGTGCCAGGTATCTTTTTTACTGCCGTCGCGCTTATGGCCCACCGAAAACATCAGCAGTGCCGGGTCACTGGCGATCACATTAAAATACGAAAAAGGCGCAAGATTAAAATTGCCGGTGTCATTCTCGCTTAACACCCAGGCAACCGGCCGTGGAATAACCGAGTGCGTCATTAGCCGGTAAATATCGGCTTTGGAAATTTCACTCATATCAACAATCATACTAATCTCCAGCTCATCCGACTATTTTGCGCTCCACGTCACCCGTTCTCCGTACCCCGCCTTCACACCGCAATAATCACCCGCACCGCATCCAGGCGCAAGCTGGCGTGAGATAAATAATGCCGGCTGCTCTTTTCACGTTCCTGCAGATACTCAACTTCATCAATCCGCACATTGGGGTTAACACGCGCTAAATCTTTTAACCGCAATACCTCGGCGCCTAAATCGTGGGCCAAGCGCTGCTCGGCCTCTTTAACGTGTTCGGTCAGGCTGGGGGCCACTATGGCTTCGGCTTTATCCAATAACTCACCAATTTGCGGGCGGCTGTGGCGCACCAATTCCTGACCGCTGGCCCTCGGCACTTTCTGCAACAGCTTGGCCAGTTTATCGGCATCTAAAACATGCGCCAGATTTTTACCGTTGGAATCGAGCAATACCCGTGTCAGCGGCTGGCTTAAATAACGCGACAATTGCAGCGACTTGGGCGCCGGGCAGTGCAAACAAAATACCGCCTCTACCAACAAGGTGCCGGGTTTTAACGGCGGTAACTTCAATGTGGCCACCGCGGTGTTGCCAAATTCAGTATCAATTATCAGCTCTTGCGCGCCCACCACCAGTGGGTGCTCCCAGGTAATAAAATGCATATCTTCGCGGCTGAGCGCTTGCTCGCGCTCAAAGGTAAGCGTCATACCCGACTCAGGCAATCCCGGAAACGGGTCAACCCGCATATGCTCGCCCGGGTGCAGAACCCAACTGGTTTCGCTGTGGCGCTCATACTCCACATTAAAGCTGTCTAGCACCCGCATTAAATAGGCGGGTAAGGCGCTCTGCTCATCGCGCTCGGCCAGGGCATCAATCACCTGCTGCGCCACTTGTGGGCGGCAGGCATTTAATTCTAGCAAGCGGTCGCGTCCGGCTTGTAATTCGGCATTAAGCTCGGCAGCAAAGACGGCCGTTTCGTCTACCAGTTTGTCCAGCTCGGTGCTGCTAGTGGCCACCAGCTCGTGCTGCAGGCGCTCGGCAAATTCTGTGTAGGCAGCGTGGCCAATGGCCGATGTTTGCTCAAAGGCATTCAAGCCCTGATGATACCAACGCGCCAGCTTTTGTTGCGCTGTAGGTTGGGAGGCGCTGTACAGCGGCAAGTGAATATGAATATCCCCGGTCTGACCAATGCGATCCAAACGGCCAATGCGCTGTTCCAAAAGATCCGGGTTTTGCGGTAAATCAAACAGCACTAAATCTTGCGCAAATTGAAAGTTGCGCCCTTCACTGCCAATTTCTGAGGCAATCAAGACCTGCGCGCCCGCCTCGGTATCGGCAAAATACGCGGCGGCGCGATCACGGGCAATCAGGTTTAGCCCTTCATGGAAAACCGCCGTGGAAATACCGCCGCGCAAACGCAAATACAGCTCAAGCTCCTGCGCAGTATCGCCGCTGGCACAAATGACCAGCACCTTGCTGCCGCGCTTGGCTTTTAACAGCTCGCGCAACCAGGTAACGCGCGGATCGTGCAACCACCATTCGCCCCGGCTCTGCCAAAACTCTTCCGGGTGCAATTGCACCGCCAGCTCAGCCTCTGCCAACTCGGCAGCATCGGCATCATCCAATGGCAGGGAGTGCTGCTCCAGCAAACGCCGGGGGAAACCCTTAACGCCGTGACGGGTGTTGCGCATCAGCACCCGGCCGGTGCCGTGGCGGTCTAGCAGCGCATCTATAATCTCGTCGATTGCTGCGGCCAAACTAGTTTGGGCACGAGCCTCAGCAGCGGTAAGTGTTTCGGCATCCAGCGTGGCGGCAAGATCATTTAATACTTTTACAGGAATAGCCCCGGCACGCTTGTCCTCGGGCTTTTCTGCCAGCAGTGTTTGCACCAAATCATTTAGCGGGCCAAAACCTGCCTGTTCAGCAACAAAATCATCAAAGGCATTATAGCGATCCGGATCTAACAAACGCAGGCGGGCAAAGTGGCTCTCTAGCCCCAATTGCTCCGGCGTGGCCGTTAACAACAACAATCCCCGGGCGGTGGCGGCCAGCGCTTCAATGGCTTGATACTCATCGCTGGCCTGTTCGGGGCTCCACAACAAGTGATGCGCCTCGTCTACCAGTAATAAATCCCAACCGGCATCAATGGCCTGCTGTTGGCGCTCGGGATGGCGCGTTAAAAATTCCAGCGAGCACAACACCAACTGCGCTGACTCAAACGGGTTGATTTCATCGAGCCCGGACACTTCCAGCTCATCGGGCAGCTCCAGGGCGTCTTCGTCATCGCTGTCGCGGCCTTCAAGCGAGCGACAGCGAGCCTCATCCAACAGCGTGAACGACAGGTTAAAACGGCGCAGCATCTCCACCAGCCACTGATGCAACAGCGACGGTGGCACCACTATCAGAGCGCGATGGGCACGATTGGTGAGCAGTTGCTGATGCAGAATCAGCCCCGCTTCAATAGTTTTACCCAGGCCCACCTCATCGGCCAGCAACACCCGCGGGGCATGGCGCGCCGCTACGCTACTGGCGATATACATTTGGTGCGGCAGCAACGACACCCGCGGGCCGCCCAAACCGTACACCGGTGATTGCTGCACCTGATGGCGCAGTTGCTGGCTTTGGTAGCGCAAAGAGAAATTACGGCTGCTATCGATCTGACCGGAGAATAAACGCTCCCGGGGTTTGCTGAAACGCACAAAGCTATCCAGCTCAAACTCGGGCACGGCGCGGGCCTCGCCATCATCGTTAACCGCCTGGTACAACAGACAATAGGCCTGTTCTTCTACCGAGGCCACAGTCAGGCCCTCGCCGCTCTGGTGGCGAATACGCTCGCCCACCTGATAGCGCACGCGGCTTAACGGCGCCTGTTCCTGAGCGTAGGTGCGCCGCTCCTGGGCGGCGGGGAACCCCAGCGACACCCGGCCTTCGGCCACACTCAACACCACACCCAAACCCAACTCGGGCTCGGTATCACTCACATAACGCTGACCAACAACCATTACTGTTTGTGTCACATATCCCCCTGTTTGCAGGCGCGCATGATACTGCGTGTGGCGCCAAAGCAAAACCCAAAAACGCGAAGCAATGCGCCACCTCGCCTTATTTGCTAGAATCCGCCGCTCGCTGAATAAGAGGTTGCCATGATACAAACCCACGCCGTCCTACAAGCACTGGTGGATGCTGCCCCCGGTGTAACGCTAACCGATAGCCACACCCTGTACCCTGAAGCTCGCGGCGATAACCTGCCGTTAATTACCCTTGTTAACAAGGCCTGTAGCGCCACGGTGGCCCTGCACGGTGCCCAGTTGCTTAGCTTTACCCCAGCGGGCGGTGACGACTTGTTGTGGCTGAGCCCCCATTGCAACTTTAGCAGCCAGGGCGCACTGCGCGGCGGCATTCCCCTGTGCCTGCCCTGGTTTGGCGAGCATCCCAGTGACACCAGCAAACCCAAGCACGGCTTTGCCCGCAATCAGCCCTGGGAGTTAACCCACATTAGCGCTGCAGATAGCGCAACAGATAACGCCATAGACAGCGACACCTGCGAGCTGGAATTCACCTTAACGCACAGCGCTAATACCTTGTTTAATCACAGTTTTACCGCCAAGCTCACCATGGCGCTTGGCCGCGAGTGCAGCCTTGCCCTAAGCCTTACCAATACCAGCAGCAGCGCCTTTGACTGCAGCTGGGTCATGCACACCTACTTCGCCATTAACGATCTGGACAGCGTGCAGGTATTGGGGCTAGAAAATCGCGACTACCTGGATAAAACCCAGAGCAATGCGCGCTTTACCCAAGAAGGCCCGGTCAGTTTTAAGGGCGAGCTAGACCGTGTATACGAGCAAATTAATAACCCGGTGCACATAAGTCAGCGCAATATCACCCTGACCCACCAAAACTGCCCCAGCGTGGTGGTGTGGAACCCAGGCGCCACACTGGCCGCCAGTATTGGCGATATAGGCCCCGGCAATGAGCGCGGCTTTGTGTGCGTAGAGCGCGGCGCCTGTAGCGGGGATGCTTGGCACTTGGGCCCAAACGAGAGCCTGAGTGCCAGTATGAATATTAGTGTTTAATGAATTCCGCACCCCATCACCCAATCAAAGTTACATAGTTAGATATTAAGGAACCAACCGGCATAGAGGCTTGGGACTGTCACCCGCATGGACGCGGGTGTCGGGCCCCCATGGATGGGTTCACGGCGTGTCCCACGCCTCTATGCCGGTTGGTTCTGCCCCCCACCCAGCCAAAGGCTTACCCAAGGTAGCAATTCTGGTAGAATCACGCCCTTTTAAAATATTCCCGCTAAAAAACATCCAACAGGTCACCCATGAGCTTAACCCCCGAACGCCAGGCCCGCATCAACGCCCTTTACAGCGCCATTAAGGAACGCATTCTGATCCTCGACGGCGGCATGGGCACTATGATTCAGAGCTATAAGCTCAGCGAATCTGAGTACCGGGGCCAGCGCTTTGCCGACTACCCCAGCGATGTGGCGGGCAATAACGATCTGCTCAACCTGACCCAGCCGGATTTAATGCGTGATATTCACGAGTCCTACCTGGCCGCCGGCGCGGATATTCTGGAGACCAACACCTTTAACTCCACCCAGGTGTCCATGGCCGACTACGATATGCAGTCGCTGGCCGCCGAGCTGAACCGCGAAGGCGCGCGCCTGGCCCGGGAAGCGGCCGATAAATTTACCGCGCAAAACCCCAGCAAGCCGCGCTTTGTCGCCGGGGTGCTGGGGCCCACCAGCCGCACCTGCTCCATCTCGCCGGATGTGAATGATCCGGGTGCGCGCAACGTCACTTTTGATCAACTGGTAGAAAATTATGTAGAGGCCACAGCCGCACTGATTGAAGGCGGTGCCGACCTGATATTGATCGAAACCATTTTCGATACCCTGAACGCAAAGGCGGCGGTGTTTGCCGTGCAGCACTATTTTGATCAGGCGGGTTTTGAAGTGCCCATTATGATCTCCGGCACCATTACCGATGCCTCGGGCCGCACCTTGTCGGGCCAAACTACCGAGGCCTTTTACAACTCCCTGGCCCACGCCAGACCTTTAAGTATTGGCCTTAACTGCGCCCTGGGCGCCGAAGAGCTGCGCCCCTACGTGCAAGAGCTGTCGCGCATTGCCCATTGCCATGTATCGGCCCACCCCAACGCCGGCCTGCCCAACGAATTTGGCGAGTACGATCAAGAGCCGGAAGAAATGCAGGCCATTGTCGAGGAGTTTGCAGCCTCGGGCTTTTTAAATATTATCGGCGGTTGCTGTGGTACCCGACCCGACCATATTGAAGCCATTGCCAAAGCCGTGGCCAAACACCCGCCCAGAGTGATTCCCGATATCGAACCGGCCTGTCGTTTGTCCGGGCTTGAGCCTTTTAACATTACCAAAGACTCGCTGTTTGTGAATGTGGGCGAGCGCTGTAACGTTACCGGCTCGGCGCGCTTTAAAAAATTAATTGTCGAGGAAGATTACAACACC
>DATBNH010000384.1:0-11312 GCA_036554405.1 Cellvibrionaceae bacterium
TCGATTCGGAAGAGCGCGGTATCTCCGAGGCTATCGCCCAGAATCTGGCGGTGATGTCACGGTTGAAAACACCTATTATCTGTACGGTAATAGGCGAGGGTTCCTCCGGTGGCGCTCTGGCTATTGGCGTGGGTGATCACCTCAATATGTTGCAATACTCTACCTATTTTGTGATATCACCGGAAGGTTGCGCCAATATTATCTGGAAAACCGTGGATAAAGCGCCTCTCGCTGCCGAGGCCATGGGGGTTACCTCCAGTGTGCTTGAAGAACTGGGTATTATCGATGAAACTATCCCCGAGCCCCTGGGCGGTGCTCACCGCGATATCGACACCATGGCGGAGAATTTGCGGTCAAGATTGGTGGCGCAGGTGGATACCCTGACGGCTGTACCTATTGATGAGTTGCTGCAAAAACGCTACGACCGGTTGATGAGCTACGGCAATAGCTGAATTTGCCTGGTTTGAGAGCGCAACTTAAGTGCCAAATGTTGCTATAACCCTGTTGTAGCGGCATTTTGGGTTTTAATTGCCCTGTTTACGCCCCCAAAAGCACCTGATCGTATTTACGGCTTAACATATCGTAAAAGCCCTCGCGTGCCTGCAGTACTCCCTGGCGCAGAGCGCCTATCTGTTCTTGAGAAATATCCTTGCGACCCACATAGACTTGACGGCGAAAGGCCACTATTTGCCCGGCGTAAATTTTCAGGCTACGAGCCAGATTTTTTTCTCCCAGAATCAGTAGTTTGGCTTCAGCGGCTGCCATTTTCTCAAAGGTATCCACCAGTACTTTGTTGACCTGTTCAAGCTCCTGCCTGCGGGCGGCGGGCCAGTGCTCACCCAACTGTGCTGACTCGGCAGCCAAGCTGGCGTACTTGGAGAAAATATGCGTCACTTGCCCCACAAAGGCAGAGATGTCTTCATAAATACTGAGGCGTTTTTGCTCGCGCAGGTTGCGCGGCCCGCCAACTGTATTCTGTCTTTTCAACACAAACCAACCGGTCAATACGGCAATAGCGGCGCCAGTACCGACCTTGAAAGCGGTATCGAATAATTGCATCAGAATGCTGGTGTCCATGCTGGTTATGCCTCGCGTCATGGAATTGACGAAATAAGAAATCAGTACACTGATTTAGCAAAAACCGAGCCACAGGCCACGAAGGTAGATGTAATCAATAGGCCGAGAGCGCTATCCCCCTGCCAGTTTGACGTTATAGCCCAGAGCTTCCAGTGCCGACTTGAGTTTATCCCGGTGTTCACCCTGAATTTCAATGGTGTCCTCTTTAACGGCGCCGCCGGTGCCGCACAACTGCTTGAGCTGTTTGCCCAGCTTTTTAAGCTCGGACTCCGTCAGTGGCAAGCCGGTGATGACGGTTACGGTCTTGCCACCACGGCCTTTGGACTCCCGATGAATTCTTACCACGCCGTCCCCAGGTATTTGCTGGGTGGCAGGCTGTTTTTCATCGGCTTTAACACGTCCGGTCTCGGTTGAGTAAACCAGGCGGGAGTTTTTGTTCATGTAAATGACCTGTTCGCAATTAAAATGATGGTAGTAAAATGATTTGAGCAATCAGTATACCTGAGTGAATCTGGCTGGGTTAACCACAACGCTTGACGAAAAATGACGCAGCTTGAGCTTGTCACAGTGATAGAATGTGCACATTGTCGATGTTCGGTTATAGGTTGGTAGTATGAACAAAAAGCTGCATTACGGGCTTGGTGTATTGGGTTTGGTATTGATGGGGTGTTCGGACAAGCAAACACCCGTGCCAGAGGTAACAGAGCGCGACCCGATGGCCGAAGGCGCGGTGAAGGCGCGTGTGTGCATGGGGTGTCATGGCAAGCAGGGGGTATCACGGGTTGCCTCCTACCCGTCAATCGCCGGCCTTGATCGGGATTATTTAAGCAAGCAGCTGCATGATTATCGCAGCGGCGCTCGCGAAAACCCAATGATGAATGCCATGGCAACCAGCCTTAGCGATGAAGATATCCGCCTGCTGGCTTTGTATTTTTCCTCCCAGCGCCCCCAGATAGAGTCCCGATGACCACTGTTGAAGGGTTTTGGCCCGAGCAATGGTCGCCCTTGGTCGCGCAATTTAAGGATAATTTTAGCAATCTCGGTGAAGAGGGTGCGGCTCTTGCTGTGGTTAAAAAGGGTGAGTGTATTGCCAGCCTGTGGGCAGGCCACCGGGATCGGCAGCGCTCGCTTCCCTGGCAAGAATCTACCCCTGTCAATATCTTCTCGGCGGGCAAGCCACTGGTCGCCACAGCAGTGCTGCATCTGGCCCAGACGGGCTCTCTGGATCTTCAGCGACCCATCAATGATTACTGGCCCGAGTTTGGCACTCGCGGGAAAGAGCTAATCACTACAGAGCAGGTACTTAGCCATACCAGCGGTCTGAGCGCTTTTCATCCCACCGTTAAAGAGCATGTGATTTTTGAGCCGGCGCTGGTGCGCTCGCTGCTGGCAGTGGAAACACCTTGGTGGGAGCCGGGCACACAGCAAGGCTATTCGCCTTTTTTGTATGGCTGGATACTGGCCGAGCTGGTACGAAGGGTGTCGGGCGCTGAAAGCTTTAACGACTATTTTCAAGCCGAAATAGCCCAACCCTTAAACTTGAATGTGTACTTTGGTGTGCCTGAGACGGAGCAATGGCAGCTGGCCGAGGTGGCGCCATTGAAGCGTCAGCTGGCGCATACGGCCCACAGCAGTCCCGGTGCCAGCAGTGTTGAGCTGGGTAAGCTGATGAAGCAGGATCCGCGCGGCGTAACCAATCGTGCCTTCAGCAATCCGCCCAGCTTAATGGGCTCGACCAATAGCGCCGCCTGGCGCTCCGCCGAGATTCCGGCGGCAGCAGGTCACGCCTCGGCACGGGCACTGGCCGGCTTTTACGGCGCGCTTTTGACTGAACGCTCACCCTTGCAAGCGGATACATTGCGGTCTGCGGTGCGTGAACACAGCGCTGCGGTAGATGCTGTGCTGGCGGTAGAGCTGCGTTTTGGCCATGGCTTTATGTTGTCGCGGCCACAGGCCGATTGCCATTTTGGCACTCAAGCCGGATTTGGACACCCCGGAGCGGGAGGCAGTGTCGGCTTCGCTGATCCCGAAACCGGTATTGGTTTTGCGTATGTTACTGCCCGAATGGGGCAGAGTGTATTAATTGATCGCCGCGCCCAGGCATTGATTCAGGCGCTGTATGCTTGTTTATAAGGAGGCCTGAAATGGCATTGGAAGAAGACGTGATTGAGCTACAAACTCGCCTGGCCTTCCAGGAAGACACGCTGCAGGCGCTCAATACGGTTATTGCCCGGCAGGATCGCGCTATTGAGCAGTTGCGCGCACAGGTCGAAGAGCTGACCCAGAAGTACCGCCATGGTCACGACAATCCGGGGCAGGGTGAAGCTGTGGCCAATGAGCGACCGCCGCACTATTAGCCTCAGTTGTGTTTATACTCCAAGGGTACACCCGGACGCTAGCTCAACAGCGTAAAGCCGGGTGAGTAGCCATGATTTATTTGTAGATATGGCACAATTGTCTACACTGGAACTATACTTAAGCTCAATCAACAGGAACGGTCTCTCTCAGGACGATGCAGACATCAAGCGGACGCAGTCGGACTCACACAGCGCAGTTTACTGAGGCGGATTACTGGTGCGCCTTGGGTGGCCTGTGGTATTGGCGCTACGATATGCGCAGTGCCAGTTTAAATCTCATCCCCCGGCATCTGGCCCAGAAAAAACACACCGTTGAGCATTGGATTACCGTACCTCTGTCGGCGGAAGAGTATGCGGCTTTCAGCCGTACCTTTTTGCGTTCTGATCAGCACCAGAGCGCGAAGACCCAATCCTGTCGCATCGAATCTTCAGTGCATCAGCCTATCACTTTCGTGTTACTGGGTAGTTATGACCGACGCAGTGAAATGCTGGAGGGCATTGCCTGGGTGCCCAATGCCGACGCTGTAGCCGGCTTTAGCGATTCGGTATTATCGGCTTTGGCGGCCAGTGATGAGCCTACGGTATTACTGGATACTAAGGGTGTTTTGCTTTGGCAAAATGCCGCCTGTATCCAATTGCTGGGTGCTTCAGGCCGTGAAGCCTACCTGTCTCGCGGACGCTATAGCTTGCGTAAAGATGCTCAGCTGCATCGCCAGCTATCCATCGAATCGGCCTTGCGCAAAGTCGTGTCCGGGCAAAAATGCACCTTTTCATTCAATTACCCGACGCGCCTTGGTGGCGATAAACCCTTATTGGCATTGGCTGCAGTGGCATCACCAATAATGAACGACCAGCAACAAGTCCACGCCATACTGGTGCGCCTGCAGGGGGGCGGACGAGCACAGAGCCAAGATCAGGACTTACCTCTGTCGCTGGCTACCGCTGTCGCAGTGCGCAGTGTGGAGGGTGAGTATTTGTATGTGGACGATTCTCTGGGTCAATTACTGGGACGCGATAGCCGTATTGTTCTCGGCAGCGATGATTTTGAGCTGTTTTCCCCCTCTGACGCGGTGCGTTTACGTCAACTGACGCAAAAAATGCAAGACGAGGGGGGCATGCTCAGCAGTAGTATAACGATTCGCGGCGTTAACTATGCCTTGACGATGATTCCTTTTGTCGACACCCAGAGGCGTTTGATTGCCAGTGCACTGCTAATATCGCCACGGCTGGTTAAGGTGATTGATCAACCCGATAAGCTGCAACCCTTTTCATTGTTAGATGCGGTGCGCTCCGCTATTTGCTATCTGGATCGCTGGGCGGTAGTGCGTGAGCTCAATGCCGCAGCCCGGCAGTTAATGATTGCCGGTGATCCCATTAACCAGCCCTTTATAGAAGTGGCGAAACACTGGGAAAACCCTGAGGAGCGCCAGCGGGAAATCATGCAGGTGATCCGCACCGGCATCGCCGAAACCGGTATTGTTGAATGTATCCACCAACACGGAAAAAACCATTGGTATCGCGTTGATAAGGTGCCTACCCGCAATACAGAAGGGGGCATTACCGGTGTGCTTTTGACCATGAACGATGTTACTGAAGAGGTGCTTCAGGCACGTAATTTCCGCGACATTGAAGCGCGCTATAAGGCTTACCATACCAACAGTTCCGATGCCGTCTGGTGTTATGAAATCAATCCACCCATATCTATTCACAGTGCAGTGGATGATCAGGCCGAAAAAATTGCCGAAAGAGCACGTCTGAGCGATTGCAACGGTGTGCTCCTGCACATGTTGGGGCTCTCCCAGCAGTCGCAAATACTGGGTACAACATTAATGGATATTGGTTCGCAAAATTATTTTTTTGATATACACAGTTTTATCAACAACCAGTATCAATTGGCTGATTATGAGATCACCCAAAAAACCACCAATAGCGAGCCCACCTACCGTCAAATTTCCTGTGTCGGCGTTATTGAGAGTGATACCCTGGTACGCGTCTGGGGCACCACCAAAGATATTACCGCGCGCAAACGCTATGAGATTCGCTTGCAGTATCAGGCCAATCACGATGCCCTGACAGGCTTGCCCAATCGCACCAGTCTCTATAAGAAAATAGAAAGTACTATGCAGCAACATCATCCTGATCAGCAGTCAGCATTACTGTTGATTGATCTGGATCGATTTAAGGAAATTAATGATACTCTGGGTCATCAAGTAGGCGATCAACTGCTGCGCTTGGTAGGCCCAAGGCTCGAGGCCGAGCTGGTGGACGTATCGGGCATGGTGGCGCGTTTGGGTGGCGATGAGTTTGCTATTTTTATTCCGCGCCTGCGCAACCCTCAGCAGGCTGTAGTGTTGGCGCATCGGATGCTGGATGCACTGGGTGAGGAATTTTTGGTGGAAAATTTCTCCACTGACTTAAGTGCCAGTATCGGTATTGCATTTTATCCGAACCAGGCTAGAGATATCAGTACATTAATGCGTTATGCCGATGTGGCCATGTACCGCGCCAAAAAAGAAATGTCTGGCCTGGCGCTCTATAATGCTGAATTTGATCCCCATTCTCCCGAGCGTTTGGCGATGATGAGCGATCTCGGTCGCGCTATTCGGGAAAATCAGTTGACGTTGAACTTACAACCAAAAATCAATCTTGAAAATAAGTGTTTTTGCGGTTTTGAAGCACTGTTGCGATGGCAGCACCCGCAGATAGGCTTTGTTTCTCCTGCTGAGTTTATTCCCATCGCCGAACTTACCAGCCTGATACACCCTATGACCTCCTGGGTGTTGAAAAAAGCCACAGAGCTGGCGCGCCGCTGGCATGATCAGGGTTTTGTATTGAGTATTGCCGTGAATCTCTCGGCGCGAAATTTATTGGATGATAATTTACCTGTGCAAATACAAAAACTGCTGCAGGAACGGGGTTTGCCAGCGAGTGCACTGGAGCTGGAAATTACCGAAAGCTCGATTATGAGCGATCCGGTGCGCGCTATGCGTAATCTTGAACGCCTGCACAATCTTGGCGTACTTTTGTCAATTGATGATTTTGGCACTGGCTATTCATCGCTGTCCTATTTAAAGCGGTTGCCGGTGCAAACACTGAAAATTGACAATTCTTTTGTGCGACAAATGCTTGAAGATGAACAGGATGAAATCATTGTCAATTCCACCATTCATTTGGCCCATAACCTAGGCTTAAAGGTTGTGGCCGAAGGTGTAGAGAGCCAGGCCCTGTTGGATAAGTTAACGGCGTTGGGCTGTGACGAAGCGCAGGGGTATTTTATTGCCAGGCCTCTGTCGATTGAACAGGCAGAGACCTGGTTGCATGAATCTCCCTGGCGTAATAAACCACAGGTGTAATGATGTTTTCAGTGTTCTGTGAAAGCTCTTATAAGTTGCGTATTTCTATTTGTAGCTCTTCCACATGACGCAAGCGTTCGGTGAGCAGTGCTGTGCGATGGAAGCTGTCTGTGGATAATTTTAAAGCGTGGCGCAGCTGTGTTATGGCCATACTGTAAGAGCCCAGTAGAATAAAATATTCCGCTCGCGCCTCGTGAACTTGTAAAATGTTTCCCGCCAAACCACTGACCTCAGCTAATAAATACCACAGGTGAGGGTCATTGGGACGCTCGCGTACATATTGCGATAAAAAGTCAGTTGCTGTTTGATGGCGGCCTGATGCCATTAGGGTTTCAGCATAGCGAACATTTAAAGGGTAGTTGTTGGGGCGATACCGACGCGCTGACTGCAGTTTGGCTAAAGCGCTGTCATAGTCTCGGGCACGAATATCGATGTCAATATCCATTATTTTATATGTGATGCGCTCGGGATCATTTGCCAACAGAGGTGCCAGCGTGTTGCGCGCTTCTTCTATTCTGCCAGCTTCACTGTAAGCCAGCGCCAGGCCATAGCGACTGGCGTCGACGGACAGTGACTTGCCGGCGATCTCACCGCTGAACATACTGATTGCTTCGGCGCTGGTGCCGGCCTGATCAAAACGAATACGGTTGCGCATCAAATGGTATTCCACATTGTCTTCACGCAAGCGTCGGTCAAAGCGCTGGGCGCGGTTGCGGGCGTCGGCGACACGGCTTTCGGTGACCGGGTGCGTCAACAAAAATTCCGGCGGTCGCCGGTAAAAGCGAGAGGCGCGCAGCATTTGTTCAAACATTTCGGCGGCGCCATAGGGGTCATAGCCGGCATTAATCATAATGTCCATACCCAGGCGATCGGCTTCTTGCTCAAAGTGGCGGCTAAAACGCAGTTGCGCATCAGCGGCGAGAGCCTGAGAAGCGGTGAGCGCTGCTATACCGCCGTCACCACCATCGGTGGCTAGCAGAGCCAGACTGGCCAGTAGTGCTGCAACCATGGGCAATTGCATATTTTTTTGCTGTTCCAGCCGGCGTGCATAGTGACGTTGACTCAGGTGAGCCAGTTCGTGACTGAGTACCGATACCAATTGGGTTTCCGATTGGCTGTGCACCAGTAATCCCGTGTTGACGCCAACAATATTGCCAGGGGCGGCAAATGCGTTCATAACCGGGCTTTCGACTACCACCAGATGCAGGTTGCGATTGATCAGCTGGCTGTGCTGTGCCAGATTGGCCAATAGGCTGTTGATATAGTCGAGCAGCAGCGGATCGGAGGAGGTGGGCATCTGTCCCCGATAACTGCTGAGAAACAGCTGGCCCAGGCGCTGCTCCTCTTGGGGCGAGATCATTAACGATGAGGCGTCGCCAAAATCCGGCAAATTCAGGGCGTCCCGAGGTGTTGCCAGCTGACTGATCAGCAACAGTATCAATAGTATGCAGCCGCGTTTGTAGTGTTTCACAATCTGTCAGTCTCTCCACTTGCTGTTGTCAGCTGTTAAAGCTGGTGCATACTATCATCGCGGCCATTGCCTTGAAAATCCACATGACCAAAGGGCACCTCTAAAGATTGATTGTAGTCTCTGCGCAATCTGTGCGGTGTCACTGCAAGGCCCTTTGCGCAGGTGAAGGCCGGTTGTCCTTTACAAGCAAATAAACGCCGCAGTGGTAGCGCACAGGCAGCGTCCTTCGGGGCCTTCAGGTATTTCCTCCAGCGTTCTTGCGCAGCTTTAACAGGACAACCAGCCTGCTTGCATCGCGCGCCTGGCTGGAGGAGATACCTGAAAGCCAGTGACTGCAAGCAATTTTTAGAGATGCCCTAAAGATAATCTTGTACCTTGGTGCAATGTTCACTAGCATGAGCGCTCTGCGTCCAAGGAGCCTGCTTGACTTGATGTTAATATGACTGAAACCCCACCGATGAGTTCCGATAAGCCGGTACGGCCACTGCTGGTCGATGCCAGACAATTGCGCTGCCCACTGCCGTTGTTGCGAGCCAAGCAGGCTCTGAGAGATCTTTCCTCTGGGGATCGAATTGAGGTGATGGCGACCGATGCCGGTTCGGTTCGCGATTTTCATGCCTTTATCGAGATTGGCGGACATCGAATGATCGCCTTTACTGATACCAAGGGCGTATATACTTACCTGATTGAAAAAGGCTGAAAACAGCCGGAGCCAAGTGATGCTGAAAATTCTTCGCGGCTGGGTAGACCGCTATCTCTCTGATGAAGAGGCGATAATACTGATCGCACTGATAGTGGTCAGTATTCTGGTGTTGGTGAGTATGGGCTCGGTACTGGCGCCGATGATCGCCAGTATCATTATTGCCTTTCTTATGCAGGGGGTTGTTACTCACCTGCGCTCCTGGGGTGCACCGCACTGGTTGGCAGTCACTATTACCTCCTTGTTGCTGATAGCTATGCTAGTGTCGATTTTGTTTGTGTTGATGCCGGTTATCTGGCAGCAATCGGCCCGCTTTTTTGCCGAGGTGCCACGCATGGTGCGTGAGTGGCAGGATATATTACTGCTGCTGCCGGAAAATTACCCCAACCTGGTGTCTGAGGAACAGGTAGAAAAGCTGATGGTGGCTACCACCAATGAGCTGGGCCGCCTGGGACAGGGGTTGGTCAGCTTTTCGGTGAGCAGTTTGCCGGTGTTGATGACGGTGCTGGTTTACTTTGTACTGGTGCCAATTCTGGTGTTTTTCTTTCTCAAAGACAGCGATTTGATTATGCGCTGGATGAGCGGATTTTTACCCCGTCAGCGCCCGATGATGAGTAAAATCTGGCAGGAAATGAACCAGCAAATTGCCAATTACGTGCGTGGTAAGTTTATTGAGATCTTGATAGTCGGCAGTGTGTCCTATTTGGTTTTTGCATTGATGGGGCTCAATTATGCGGCGCTGTTGGCAATTGCGGTGGGTCTGTCGGTGGTTATTCCCTACATCGGCGCGGCAGTGGTGACCTTGCCAGTGGCAATGATCGGCTTTTTTCAATGGGGCTGGGGATCCGAGTTTCTCTATTTAATGCTCGCCTACGCCATTATTCAGGCGCTTGATGGCAATGTACTGGTGCCGTTGCTGTTCTCTGAAGCGGTGAACTTACACCCGGTAGCCATTATCATGTCGGTACTGGTGTTCGGCGGCATTTGGGGTTTTTGGGGCATCTTTTTTGCTATTCCGCTGGCTACCTTTACCAAGGCAATTCTCTATGCATGGCCTATCGGTGTATTAGAGGCTGGCAATTCCCATGCGGCGACTGATGATACAGCTGCCTGATTGGTGTCTTTTGCACCAGTGCAGGGCGGGTGCCAGCCAGTGGATAAGGTTACTGGCTCTGGCAATTTACCTTTGCAGCGGTCAAGCCGGTGCTGAAGAGGCTGGCGAGGCGAGTGTGCCTCCGGCGTTGGTCACTGCTCCGGTTACCAAGGCCGAGCGCGATCACCGAGAATATCGCCATCTGACGTTGGCCAATCAGCTTAAGGTATTATTGATTGCCGATACCCAAGCGCCAACGGTATCAATGGCTGTGGATATCGCCGCCGGTTATCACCAGGACCCACCAGAGGCTTCGGGTACAGCAGCGCTGTTAGCCTATAGCTTGTTGCAGGCGCAGCCGAATATGGCCCGAGCCCTTGCGCTTACCGATGCTATGCTGAATACCCAGGTTAATGCTGAACACACCCGGTTTACGCTGACTTCTCCCAATTCGCCAGCCGCTTTATTTTCATTGCTGCCGACACTGTCATCTGCACTCACCACGCCGGCATTTTCCGAAGCGGTGCTTTCTCGTGCACTCACCCATACGGACGCGGACTTTCAGGCATTACTGGCCGATCCCGAGGCGCGGCGGCTTGATGTTTACTGCGCTTTATTTAATGCCGATCATCCCCGTGCTCGCTATTGTCGATCTGGTATCCGGGTTGAGCAGCAAGAGGCGGCTGAGATTAACCGGCACTTGCGCGAATACCACTTGCGCTATTACCGTGCCGATAGCATTACGGTGGTGGTGCGTGCAGCACTGTCTTTAGATGTACTAGAGGCTCAGTTGGTAAAACACTTTTCCGGGTTGCCTGGCGGTGAGGTCGACTTCGAGGCCCCTGTGCCTCTGGTAGAGCCGGGGCGTCTGCCCTTGATGGTGGCTATTCGCACTAGCGCCGGGCCTGGCCGCTTGCACTTGGCTTTCCCCATTCCCCATGTGCCCGAACACCTGAGCCATCAGCCCTACAGCGTAGCCCGTAGTCTGCTGGAAAACAAAGGGCAGGGCAGTTTACAGGCACTATTGCAGGAATTGGAGTGGGCCGAAAATATACAGACCTATATCGCCCCTGTATCACGCTATGAAGGGTTGTTTGAAATAGATATTGAATTGACTCGTCTCGGAGTAAGGGCTCAGGATCAGATTGTGGCCCTGGTTTTTCACTTGCTTGAGAAAATACGTGGCAGAGGCGTTACTGAATGGCGCTATGCCGAATTGGCACAGCTGGCGCGGTTAAGCTTTCGCTTTGATGAAAATCCA
>DATBNH010000393.1:0-1871 GCA_036554405.1 Cellvibrionaceae bacterium
CTGGATTCGTTTCTCACGAAAAATGCTATTTCTGATGGGGTTGGATCTGAACTTAACATATTTGTTTCAACGGATTCAGTTATTTCAATTTTTTTCTCTCCGGTTCCGTTTATTATATCTGTTGTGATGGTTCTGTTATTGGCTTTTCATTATAAGTTTAGAATGTACATACCAGATATTCTGCGGGAGGAGCGAAGAGGATATTATCTGGTAGCTCTTCCCTATTACTACATTCTAGGGATGGGGGTTGTGTTGATTAACAACGTCTCGGTATCCCTTGGGATGGGGTCTATGATCGGTAATTTTATAGATTTCTCTGGAGGACATTTTGGGACAAATAGATGGGTCAGATGGATCGGTCTGTGCTTGTTCTTCTCTGTTTCTTTTTCCGTCCTTCATCCTGTTGTTAAAATTTTGTTAAAGTATGTTTATAGTAAAGAAAGATTAGATGGGGGGTAATAATTTTATTCGACAATGATTTCCAGATTAATTTTATAGTGTTTTCTACACGTAATAGCAACAATCAATGAACTATGCATTGTGATCCCTACCGCCTATACTGCACATTCAATTATGCCAAAGAGAGACAGAAGATGGTGCGAATGCTTACAGTGCTGTGCGCAGGTTTGTCTCTGGTGGCTTGCCAGATGGCGAGCCCGCCCGATGAATACACCTTTGACTGCGCCGGGGAATTGATCCGCGCCGAGTTTGCGGGCGAGCAACTGAACCTATACCGGGGCGATAGCCATTACCGGCTGCAAGCGACAGCAACCGCTTCTGGTGCCCAATATGTTACGCCTGAAGGCCATGTGCCTGGGCTGGTTTTCTGGAACAAGGGCGACGAGGCCATCTTAAAGCAAGGCGATCAGGCCCACGTGAGCTGCCAGCGTCACAGACCACCAACTGTACCTTTTAGCGCGCGGGGCCAAGAGCCGGGTTGGATATTGGAGGTAAATGAAAGCCAGCTAAATCTACGTTATCAATACAACGAAAAACAATTTCAGGCCCCCGCACCCAAGGTGGAGCGTGTTAATAATGGCTACCGCTACCGGGCACAAAACCTAAAGGGTCAAAAACTGCAACTGCTGATCACTCAGGGCATCTGCATCGATACCATGAGCGATATGCATTATCCTTATGCCGCACAGTTACAAATAGACGGCCAGACCCTCAACGGCTGCGCCGGTGACCCAAGGCAATTGCTGGTGGGTAAAGAATGGATAGTGGAAGATATCAGTGGCCAAGGCATTGTCGATAGCTCGCGGGTTACCGTGGAGTTTAGTGACGATGGAAAAATATTTGGCCATGCCGGGTGCAACCGCTACACCGGCAGTTACCAGCTTAGCGGTGAGGGGTTAGCCGTGGGGTCGCTGGTGTCCACCCAAATGGCTTGTGCTGATGCGTTAATGAATCAGGAAAATGAAATGCTGAAGGTGTTGCAGGGGATTGCTCGGTTTGAGGTGGATAAGACCGGTGCTTTGTGGCTTAGGGGTAAAGGTGAGTGGTTGAAGGCTTATGATTAGTGGGCGTCTAGATTGGAAATCTGTATAGGCCTTATTAAAAAACTGGATGTATTTCGTGAAATTGACAAAAAGAGAAGCTGATGGACTTACCAAAATTCAATGAGACCTTTATTCCTATTTTGAAAATTCTAAAGGATGGGGGAGTTGTCAAAAGCCGAGATTTGGTGCGGTTGACTGAGGAAAAGTTTTATTCTCACTTGCCGAAGGAGCTGCTTGATAGAACAACAAAAAGTGGGGATAGGCTCATTGAAAACCGAATAGCTTGGGGGAAGTCTTATCTCAAAAAAGGAGGCATGGTTCACTACCCTCAGCGGGGTCATGTACAGATAACTGAGAAAGGGAAGTCTG
>DATBNH010000435.1:0-4342 GCA_036554405.1 Cellvibrionaceae bacterium
GGTAATGAGGGTGCGGGTACTTTCGGTACTCTCGGTCGTGTCCAGATCGAGGTCGTGCAACAGCCGCAATAATGCTTGCTCGCTGGTGGTATCGGCTGCGGCTACTACTTGTACCGGGCCTTTAATGGTGAGCGTTTCGCTACCCAGAGCCACCTGGCTGGGGTGGGGAATAACTGTAAGCGACGGTGTAGGGTGTGTGGTTTCGGTGGTGGATTGGCCCGAGCAGGCCGCCAGAATGAAAAACGCCATCACGGCGATCAGTGATTTCATGGGTGTGTCTCCAGACAATCAACAATAATCTAATGCCACCAATCGGATATTGGCAGCTTGTGGCGGGCGTTTAGGTGTGTGTCGCGGACACTGTATTTTTATAAAACTAATGGTATTCTGTCAGCGGCTTGCAACAAACCGAACAATAAACAACAAGCCTTGTGGGTGCAATCGTTAAATTCTCGTGGTAGTAATGTTTTAACGCCAAGCCTCGTAAACGCCAGTAATGTCGTGGTCTGCGCTCGTCTCAGGCACAGATTAATTTTTGTAAAAATACAGACAGGTGTGGCTTATGGTAAAAGTGACTGCAAACCCTATTCAGAAATTTGTGATTGTTGGCGGTGGTACCGCCGGCTGGATTGCGGCTGCTACCCTGGGCAATATTTTTAAAGGCACCGATGTATCCATTGAGGTGGTAGAGTCACCCGAGGTGGGTATTATTGGTGTGGGCGAAGCTACGGTGCCGATTTTTCTCGACACCTTACGCGGCCTTGGCATTAACGAGGCGGAGTTTATTCGCGCCACCCAAGCCACCTTTAAATGGGGCATCGAGTTTGCCGACTGGCACACAGTGGGCGAGCGTTATTTTCATTCTTTTGGCCCCGTTGGCCGCAAAATAGATGGCCATGATTTTTATCAGTGTTGGCTTAAATGCCGCGCCGAGGGCGACACGACACCGTTTATGGCCCATGCCCCCGAGGCGGTATTAGCCAGTCAACAACGTTTCTTTTTACCGTTTAAAGCCGCCAATACGCCGCTTGCCACCGCCCGCTATGCACTGCATTTAGATGCTACGCTGGTGGCGCGTTACCTGGCTGAGTTTTGCCGAACGCTTGGGGTTATACATACCCGCGCCCATGTGGCTAAAGTGTTGCAACACGCCAACGGTTTTATTAAGTCGCTCAAGCTACGCGATGGCGGTGAAATTGCGGGCGATTTTTTTATTGATTGCACGGGGTTTGCGGGGTTGTTAATCGAACAAACCTTGCAGGCCGGTTACCACGACTGGTCGGATTTTTTACCTTGTAATCGCGCCGTGACTGTACAGAGCGAGCGCGCCATCACCACAACACCCTACACCGTTGCCAAAGCCCGGGAGGCCGGATGGACATGGCGTATTCCGCTGCAGCATCGCACTGGTAATGGCTATGTATTTTGCAGCCGCTATGTGAGCGATGATGTAGCCACAGCAACCCTGCTAAACGCTATAGACACACCAGCGCTGAACACGCCTCGGGTGATTGAATTTACCACCGGTATACGTCAGCAACCCTGGCTAAAAAATTGTTTGGCGTTGGGTTTGGCCCAAGGGTTTTTAGAGCCGTTGGAGTCCACCGCTATTCACTTGGTGTCTAAAACCCTGGCGCAGTTTGTGCGCTCGTTTCCTGCACTCGATTGCGACCCGTTATTAGTAAGTGAATTTAATCGCCGGGTGTTGGCAGACTATACCGAGATACGCGATTTTTTAGTGATGCATTACTGCACCACTGCGCGGACCGACACGCCGTTTTGGCGCGACTGTAACGCTATGAAGTTGCCCGATAGCTTGCAACACAAACTGAATATATTTCATCAAACCGGTGCTGTTATTGCCGGGGTAGAAGATTTTTTTGGTGCCGCCAGCTGGCAGATGGTATTAACGGGTATGGAGCGAATTCCCGCCCATTACAACCCTACGCTGGACGCTTTAAATGCTGACCAATTGCGTCAGTCACTGGCGGCAGGCAAGCAGGCGCTAGCGCGCATAGCCGAAGCGCAGCCGCTGCACGATGATTTTATACGGGAGTATTGTGCGGCGCCTGAGGGGGTGTAATTAGGGCGCGCATTTACCGGTAGGTATTTGTAATAATGCAAGCCGCTCGCGGATAGTTTGCTCGATACCGGCTGCATCCAGCCCTTGAGCTGCCAGCTGATCTTTTTGGCTGGCGTGGTCGACAAACTGATCGTGTAGCCCCAGTTGCAATACCGGCACCACCATACCCATGGCGGCCAGGTGTTCCAGTACCGCTGAGCCTGCACCACCGGCAATGGCGTTTTCTTCCAGGGTGACCAGCAAATCGTGATTTTGCGCCATGCGTTCTACCAGCTCGGAATCCAGTGGTTTAACAAAGCGCATATCGCAGACGCTGGCATTCAGCCGTTCGGCGGCCTGTAGTGCACTGGCGCATAGTGTGCCAAAGCACAACAATGCCACCCCCTGACCTTCGCGGCGCACCACGCCTTTACCCAGGGGCAGCTTATTCATGGCCGCATCAATGTTGGCACCGGGGCCGGTGCCGCGCGGGTAGCGCACGGCGGCGGGGCCTTTGTGGCGAAAGCAGGTGTACAGCAGTTGCCGGCACTCGTTTTCATCGCTGGGTGCGGCTATTACCATATTGGGAATACAGCGCAAAAAGCTGATATCAAAACTGCCCGCATGGGTGGGGCCGTCTTCGCCTACCAGTCCCGCGCGGTCGATGGCGAAGGTCACGTCCAGCTTTTGTAAGGCGACATCGTGAATTAGCTGATCGTAGGCGCGCTGTAAAAACGTGGAGTAAATAGCCACCACCGGCTTTTGCCCCTCACAGGCGAGCCCGGCGGCCAGGGTCACAGCGTGTTGTTCGGCAATGGCCACGTCAAAAAAGCGCTCGGGGAACTGCTCGGCAAATTCCACCATGCCCGAGCCTTCGCGCATGGCCGGGGTAATGCCAATTAAGCGTGGCTCCAGCGCGGCTAAGTCGCACAGCCATTGGCCAAATACACTTTGATACTTAATGCGTGCGGGCACCGGTTTTTTCGGTGCCGGTTCCAACTTGTTGAGTGCATGGTAGCCCACTGGGTCTTTTTCCGCCGGCTCAAAACCCTTGCCCTTTTGGGTGATGATATGCAAAAGCTTGGGGCCTTTAACCTCGCGCAGGTTGCGTAAGTAGCGCACCAGCGAGCCCAGGTCGTGGCCGTCGATGGGGCCCACGTAGTTAAAGCCCATTTCTTCAAACAGGGTGCCGGGGGAGACAAAGCCCTTGAAGTGCTCCTCGGTGCGCTTGGCGAACTCCCAAGCCGAGGGGATTTTAGTCAGCACTTGCTTGCTGCCTTCGCGCAGGGAGTTGTAGAACTTACTACCCCATATCTTCGACAGATAGGTCGCCAACCCGCCCACATTGGGGGAGATGGACATATTGTTGTCGTTCAAAATCACCAGCATATCGGCATCGGTATGGGCTGCGTGATTCAGCGCCTCAAAGGCCATGCCGGCGGTCATGGCGCCATCGCCAATTATCGCCGCGCACTTGTGCTGTCTGCTGGTAGCGCCGGTGGCCAGCGCCATACCCAGCGCCGCGCTAATGGAGGTGCTGGAATGGCCCACGCCAAAGGTGTCGTATTCGCTCTCATCGCGCTTGGGAAAGCCCGAGAGGCCGCCCGCCTGGCGCATAGACAGCATCTGCTCACGGCGGCCGGTAAGAATCTTGTGCGGGTAAGTCTGATGGCCCACGTCCCATACCAGCTTGTCTTCGGGGGTGTTATAGGCGTAGTGCAGGGCGATAGTCAGCTCCACCACACCCAGCCCGGCGCCAAAATGCCCTCCGGTCTGCCCCACGCTGTACAGCAAAAAAGCCCGCAACTCTTCGGCGAGCTGCGGCAGCTGCTTTTCCTTGAGCGCACGCACATCCGCTGGCGAGGCAATAGCGTCCAGCAGCGGGGTGTCGGGGCGTTGGGTGGGTATCTCGTTGAGCATCTGGCTTATCGGTCGGTGAAACCTCACATTGTAGGCAGTTACCGGGGGTGTGGCTACCCCAAGTTGCGTGGAGGACCGCAGCTTATACCAAGTGCGGGGAGAAGGGACGTGCCTGTCTATAAAATGGGGAGTGCAAAGAACGGGGATCCCGAATCAGAGTAGAGCCTGCACCACGCAGCGCCTGCTGTGACTCGCCGTGAATATGTCCCTATAGGCTCGAATGCAGCGCCCCTGCTGCATACGGTCACTGCACTCACCACTTGGTGCAGGCCGTTGGCGGGGCATATAGAAAGTGGGTGTCCAGAATCATGGCATGCAGCATATAGAAAGTGGGTGTCCAGAATCATGGCAGGTGTCCAG
>DATBNH010000209.1:0-2356 GCA_036554405.1 Cellvibrionaceae bacterium
GTGGCGAATCATCTAAATTCGGCCGATTGTGCCAGAGTTGGCCGAATTTGTCGCCTCAGGCTGCCTTCTCTGCCGCTTCGCGTCATTCACCTTGTCCATGGCCCTGACCCTTCGGGCGCTTGCGCGGTACAAAATGTTCCAGACATTTTGTGAACCCCGACTTTGCAAGTCCAAACGCCCTGCGGGCGACCAATAAAAAACCCCTGATCCTTACGGACCAGGGGTTTTGTATTGGTGGAGGCGGGGGGATTTGAACCCCCGTCCGTCAGCACTCTGCTCGCGGATCTACATGCTTAGTTTCCGTTAATTGATTTAACTCATCTGCTACCCAACGGGCAGGGCGCAGCGAGCGAGTCCGCTTTAGGTTTCGCAGTGTTGCCACGGTCATAACAACACAGCTATCCAGTTCTGTATGACAGTCAATAACGCGGTACTGGCACCTTGTTAGAGACCGCTAACGGCGTACCGTTAGAAGTGCTTCATCAACCGCTTACGCGGCTAATTGGGCACCGTAGTTGTCGTCGTTGGCAACTAATAATTTGCAGCTTTGGATTAACGTGGTTGGCTACCACCACGGCATGCACCTTGAGTTTTGTTACCGGCGTCGAATCCACATCGCCCCCGTAAATCTACTCGCAGTGTCCTTAGGACAAGGCAAATACTGCCAAGTTCCAAGGCTGGCCATTGTAGGCCGAGGTTTACGGTTATACAACAAAAAAGGGGCAAACCCTTAAGGTTTGCCCCTACAGCTTCATGCTCACTGTCATACAAGTACTGTTACGGAACAGTTAATACTGACTTAGAACTCGATTGGCAAGCTCAGAGAAACGATGAACTTGGGCTCACTGTTGAAGGCGTTAACGTAAGTTACATCGCCTTCAGTCCAGCTTGTCTCTGCATCGTCAACCACTGCACCCAGAGTAAAGCTCAAATTGTCGTTGTATGCATAACTTAAATTTACATAAGTCAGACCATCGATGCTTTCAAAGCCTTCATTATCCATATGCTGGCCAACCTGGATGTTGAAACTGCCAAAAGCAGCATCTATGGTTACATGTGAATAATCTTCCAGGTCTTCAAGGCCGTGGTAGTAAGTAACGCTTACTGGGCCAAAGCCGAATCCAGCCACCAACTCAACCAAATCACCAGGGCCAACTTCTGACTCAGGGTAGGCATATGTCCACAGGCTTACATCAAAGTTGAAGTTGCCGAACTCTTGGCCATAGCCAAGGTATAAATCATATTCTGTGCCCAGGCTACCGTCACCGGAAGAGGTCCAGATACCGCCGTAAGCACCGCCGGCACTAACGCTCAGATCGCCGGAAATTGCCGCGCCGCCACCCAAATCCAGACCGCGCCAGTAGTACATATTGGCAGCACCGACTGATGCTGATACTTCAACCTCGGCGTTAGCCACAGGCGCCATGGCACTCAGGGCAATTGCAGACACGGCAGCGGTACTGGCCAAGGTTTTTTTGTTAATCATCTTCATGAATTCTTCCTCTAGTTTCTAATGGCAGTCATTGTTTTCGTGGAGCTGTCGATAGCACACCGAACAAGCTTGCCAGTCTTATAGCGAAGACCGCGCCAACTTGGTTTTTACTATTTATTTCAAATACTTAACCAGCAGAAGCTGTAATTGACCCGGTGTTTCATCCCTGTTGCAGCCCCAAATAGAGGCAAATACTTATGACCTTGAACAACGGTTGCACACAATTGGTGCAACCGGTGTCGGCGCCCTAGCCTTTGGCGATTTTTTTGATGGGGATCACATCTAAATACAACAGTAAGCCCGCCGCCACCAAGCTGCCACCTGCTATTACCTGAGGCGTGAGTAGCTCACCGGCAAACAAGGCACCCACCCCAAGGGCCAGCACCGGCGTGATCAGGGTAATCAGCGATACCGCCGTCGGTGTCATGTTGCTCAGCACATAAAAAAACAGGGTAAAGCCCAGCAGCGAGCCGAACACGGCCAAGTAGACAATGGCGCTCGCCGAGCGAATATCCGGCGCCGTAAGGGTGGCACCATCGAACAACCACCACACCAGCAGTAAACCCGGCATGGCAAACAGCAGCGAGCCCGCCGTTTGGTTAAAAGCATCGCTGCCCACATTCAGCTTTTTAAGCCACACACTGCTGAGGCTAAACATAAAGCACGAGAGGAGAATACCCAGCATGCCGAGGCCAGCGCTGGCATCCACTTGCAGCTGCTGACGAAAAATAACCGCGAGCCCCACCATGGCCAAAGCCAACGCCAGCAAACGGTAGCGATTAAAGGGGTTATCGCCCAGCAACCACCAGGACAACAGCCCGGTGACAAAGGGCGACAGGGAGAAGATCATGGCGATCAGTCCCG
>DATBNH010000441.1:0-1932 GCA_036554405.1 Cellvibrionaceae bacterium
ATATTTTAATTATTTCTTCTGCGCAGTGATGCGCCCCATGAGTGTAATCGGTTACAATTCTAGAAATATTTGCATTTCCTGTCAAGCCAGTGAATGGGCTTGATCGGTTTTTGTGATGGCGCCTGCAAAAAATGGCGATAAGTGAAAATACTATGATGATTTATGTGACGAATTGATAGGTGCTTTTTATCGTACTTTCTTTCTGCAGTGCAGCGTCGCACACTATCGAAAATGAGATGCACAAGATTGCTGTTAAAGAATGGGCGTGGGCTATACAGGTTTAGAGGGCCGTGATTTACGGGCTATGATTAGCATAGGGGTAGGGCTGTCGATCGAAAATACTGATGACCATTACTCACTTTTGATGGGTGTCGAAGCAGGAGGGAATAGATAAACACTTGTGTTGATTAACACGCAAAAGCCCTGACATTGCCGCAAAAGATGTTTAACGGTTTGCAGGCTCCGCGTGTTAAGCGTTACAGCCAATTATTTATTCGGTCGCTTCCGGGCTTGCAGTTTCGCCTTCAGCTTCAGCCTTGGCTGCTTCCAGCATTCTTTCCAGTTCGCCCTGGTGTTTTTGCGCCATTTCCATACCTATCTGACCGCCTTCCTGAAACAGAACCGGCATCAGTTCTATGGATTTTTTACCCACGGGGCTTTGGTAAAATTCTACCAGTTTGGCAATTTCTTCTTTGGAGAAATATTTTTTGTAAATGGCGGCCATGGGCTCGCGCATTTCATCCCACGACAAGTAGGTTTCGGCCCATTCTTGCACCACTGGTACATAGGCTGTCATCTCTGGGCTTGAGGAGGCGATCATGCTCACAAACTGATTGTGCATTTGTGTCATCTGATCTTGCCCACCCATTAAGTCTATCAGGGTGTACACGGGTTCTTCAGCGCGGGCCGAGGTCACGGCCAGCATCAGTGTGACAATAACAAAGAGTTTTTTCATGGGTACCTGTCCTTATTAGGTAAAATTTGAGCGCGATTTATACCATATTTGCCGGATTATTTCTGGCAAGCAGTACAATAAACGGTAGATCTCTGTGCCAACCGCACCTCTTTTAAGGGTTTTTGACACTGCCTGCAGGGCTCGCCCGCGCGACCATAGACCAGCAATTGCTGCTGAAAATAACCGGGCTTACCATCGCCACCGACAAAATCGCGCAGGGTAGTACCCCCCTGAGTGATGGAGCGGGCCAAAACGAATTTGATTTTTGCCGCCAGTGATTCGCAATTTTGGCGGGTGAGGTTGCCGGCCTTACGAATGGGCTTAATACCCGTCATAAACAGCGCCTCGTTAGCGTAGATATTGCCCACGCCTACAACAATTCTGCTGTCCATAATAAAAGTCTTAACCGATTGCTTGCGTTTGCGGCTTTTCTGGAATAACAGCGCGCCGTTAAAATCATCGGTTAAGGGCTCTGGCCCCAAGTGCGCAAGTAGTGAATGCTTACTTATATCGCCGCTATTCCACAGCAAACAGCCAAAGCGACGCGGGTCATGATAGCGCAGGCTCAATTTGCCAAAGCTGATATCCACATGATCATGCAGCTCGGGTGATGTGCCCGTAGGCACCATACGCAAGCTGCCTGACATGCCCAGATGGGCCAGCAGGGTACCTGTTTTGAATTCAAACAACAGATACTTGCCCCGTCGCGACAACCCGAGTAGTTTTTGTCCCAGTAAATTCGAGTCCAAATCGGCCGGCACGGGCCAGCGCAGCCGGCCTTCTCGTACGACAACGGCGCTGACCTTACGGTTAAGCGTATGTGGGGTCAGCCCCAGGCGGGTGGTTTCAACTTCGGGTAATTCAGGCATGGGGGTATGATACCTGGGGAGTATAAAGTAAGGAATGGTAACTTCTACTTACCGTCTGGTGCGTCTCGCTAGAGGCCTGCTCCTTATCCTATCCTATGCGTCAGACGT
>DATBNH010000445.1:0-2483 GCA_036554405.1 Cellvibrionaceae bacterium
GAAACCAGTGAAAATGCTCCAGTATCAGTCATCTGATAAACCTTTGCCGCTATTCACACCTTTTAGTCTGCGGTAATTGTTGGAGCCAGCGTTATTTTCCGGTTATTATCCAGCATAACCTCAGCATCTTCCCCCATTCTGGCAAGCAACTGGAAGTCTGCAACCTGCTGATCATTCGTATTAATGGAAACATCAGGCATGACCGGCTGTGATTTCGAATGCTGCCGCTAATCCCTTTGTCGATTCCGGTGAGCTTTGGCCGGTTTTTTTCAATTCTTTGAATGGTGCGCAAACTGGTGCCTGCCACATCAGCCAAATGTTGTTGGCTCCAGGCTCACTGCTGACGAAGATTTTGAATATATTCAGCCTTAATTTTCACTTCCATGTTCAAACCCTCGTGTGTGTGAAGTTCACAGCTTCGAAGATATGCCTCCTCTTGTATACGTCGATTGGGCGACACTGTTATGCCAGATTTACGACACAGCCAAATACCGATGACAATAGCACCGCCTAACCACTAAAAAAACCAAAACCTAAGAGTATCTGCACTAGTGTGGCGTTGGCGATGTCGATAAAAAAGGCGCCCAGCAGTGGTATCACCAGGTAAGCCTTGGGACTAGGCCCAAAGCGGCTGGTCAGGGCATTCATATTGGCTATGCCCACCGGTGTGGCACCAAGGCCCATGCCGATAAAACCTGCGCTGATACAAGCCGCATCGTAACTGCGCCCCAGAATAGGAAAGACCAGCAAAACGGTAAAGATAGTAATCACCAGCGCTTGCATTATCATCACCACGCTGATTAATCCGATCGCGCCTTGCAATGACAACAGCGGTAAGCTGATTAGACTCATCCCCAAAAACAATTGCAAGCTTAAATCACCTGCCAGCTGAATTGGCCGGTGGTCCACGTTAATCTTGCACAGCTCCAATCCGTTGGTAATCAGAATACCCAGAAACATAGCTGTTAAAAATGCTGGCAAACGAAGCCCGAGCCCGGATACCCATTCATACACAGAAGCGCCCAATGCAAAACACAAAGCAATCAACAACACGGCGGTCAACAGGCTATTGAGCTCAATCAGATAAGTGACTTGCTTGCCCACTTCGACATGGGGCAACTCGGCATCGTGTTGACCCGATGTCAGTTTATGGCGCCTAATCAGATAAGCGCCTACCGGCCCACCAATCAGCCCACCGGTAATCAAACCCGCAGTGGCAAAGGTCATGCCTAAAGAGCTGGCATTCTCAAGCCCGAAATGCTCCTCAAACATCTGCCCCCAGGTAATCGCCGTGCCGTGACCGCCCGCCAGAGAAATAGAGCCACCCACGAGGCCGTAAAGCGGGCTCTCGCCCGCCAGCATCGATATTACAGTGCCTGTGATATTTTGAAACAGCAAAAAAACCACGGCCAACCCGAGCATAATCGCCAGCATCTTGCCACCATCCAGCATTTGCCGCAGCTTGGCAGACAGGCCAATGGTGCTGAAAAAGGCAATCAGCAACAGGTCGCGCAACTGTAAATCAAAACGAATCTCCCACCCGCTACTCAGCTCCACCATGGCCACCAACGCACTGATAGGCAAACCGCCGGTGACTGCCGGGGGAATATTATTTTCATGCAGAAAACGGATGCGCTGATTAATATGGTAACCCAACCACAAGGCAACAATCGCCAATGCCAAGGTGATGGGAGTATTAACTAGTAAAGTGGGAGCATCTTGCATAGAGCTCTTAAGGCAATGCCTTGTTAGAGAATCTTACGGACTGTATAACTGAAGATTACACAGGAGGGTAGATGATAGCAGCATTGTGGGCATTTCACCTTGTATTGGTGATAACAGCAATACCGTCGAATAATTAATCCCGTCCAGTTTGTCCCTATGGAACAGTTCACTTTAGGGACGTTGAAGCACTTTCTGGATAAAAGGCCATTTTTTCTCTGTGTAGATTTCCCGTTCATCTTTATACAAAGCCGCCAGCTCTCGTTTTAGTTGAGCGTAATTACTGGCAATGCGCTCGTTTGAGCGCAGGATATCACGAAATATTATGCGTTCTTGCCAAAGCGGGCTTGCAAAAGGCACCAGGTGCAAATGGTGGGTTCGAAAGGCATCAGACGGCTTGCAAAACCAGTGCATCACATCCGCCTTATAAGGCCAATATTCATAGCCATTGTCTACAAGCACATCAATGAACGGCCTGGATTCCTCCAGCGACTTAACGCCAAACATGATATCAATCACCGGCTTGGCCACCATACCGGGTACGGCGGTACTGCCCACATGTTCAATACCGCCGTAACACCAGTGCCCGGCTATCGCCATCAAATGGCCCTTCTCGTCATCAAATTTTGAAGACCAAGATGGGCTGTATTCTTCCAGAATAACTGAAGCTCGTTTCACTGGTCGCGCCCTAAAGAGATATAAAAAACCGCTCAATAAATAAGCCTGTCCCGTTTTGTTCCTGTGTCAATTCTTTAAAATAA
>DATBNH010000450.1:0-3675 GCA_036554405.1 Cellvibrionaceae bacterium
GCGCAAATAATTAACCCCAAGTTATTAATCTTGGGCTATAAGCGTATTCCATTATATAGGCGAGACGCTTACACCCTGTTGACCAAACCGCTAGATAATTAATAACTTTTGGCGTCGTTATCTTTTTTAGCGTGCCTGTCCCACATATTTCTAAACCTTAAGAAAACCCTCAGCAAAAGCCTTATCCAATTCATTTACTGATTCGTACCTTGAAGTAGCTATCAAAACCGAAAGACTTACGAATTGATTTAGCTTTTCCTCGTACTCTTCTTTCTGATCTAGTGTTTCTTCCAACTTTGTGCCCAAGTCAAGTTTGGGCTGGGCCATTTTCTTTTCAAGCATGTACTCCGAAGAGCTGGTACAGCGATCAATGATTTTCTGATGTAAATCTATTTGCTGAGCAATGACATTCAGTAGAGTTTGTTTGTAGTTGTTCACTTTTTCATGCTCCGAAGAGACTTTGGCACATAGGAGCTGCTCTTCTTGGGACTTTAAGGTCTTGTCTTGCAGATCGTGGATTTTTGAAAATTCAGCCACCTGAGTTTCTAGAAATTCTTTCTGTAATCTGATCGTGACTATAATTGCCACAAGTGTTATGAAAGAAACTGCTGGAGCAAAAATTCCACCGAAAAAGGACCCAACCGAGGACCAATCAGATAATTTCGTTGATAGGTCACCTGGAAATGTCACTTTATAAACAAATAACGCCACTCCCAATCCAATGATCAAACCTACAATAGATAGATAGAGAACCCGCTCCAACGGATCTTGCCTTTTAATTCTCTTCAAGTAGTCTATTCCTCACTAAGAAATGTAACGCTTGGCACAACGGCGAGCGTAGCGAGTCCGGCAGCCGCAGGCTGCGTATTGCTGCCACTTGTTATAAGTCACTGTTGCGCACCTTGTTTACTGTTACACCAAATACTGCTGCTAAAAGAAAAGCACTGATAAATGGCGTTAAAGCAAAAAATATCACTGAGTATTTAGCTGAGAACTCTTTGCCATAGTACAAAGCCAAAACAGAAAATATTGGGATTATGGATAGAATCATTGAAATTTTGAATAGTCCGAGCAGCTTATTTTTCCGCTGCCATAAAGCTAGTACCCACCAAAGCAAAGGAAGCAGTATGGCTCCAGCCATGGCTACAAGAATAACAAACGCGACAGGAGCTACTGATGCCATGACTTATCCATTGACCTTATAACAGCTAATTCATATGACTCAGTCGCACTTTGCCCCGGCACCCTATCCCTAGTCGAGATTGCATTAAGTAAAGCTTGGAGGTGACTGAAATTAAAGGGGAAATTGACATTTTAAACGACTCCTTGTCCGAGGAAAGTGCGACTTAGTTTAATTTTGCATTCAATTTAATCTTTTTTATTCTGTCGTGCAAGCTCTTCTAACCTATTGAATTATAAATATATCTTTTGTCAACTCATATTATCACCCCATATTATTCAAGGGTTTCCCCTGAACACGGATTTGACCGGATTGAGAATTCCAACTAGCCTGTATATAAATACAGTATAAGCGAGGAGCGAATCATGGAGAGTCCCTCAGATATCCCAGTGTATGTACCTGAAAAGTCGGCCCGCTTTATGGATCAGTTGCGGGCGTTTATGCGGTATCGGCAACTCTCATACCGTACCGAACAAACCTATGTTCACTGGATTTTGAAGTTTATTCGATTTCATAATAAAGCCCACCCATTAACACTTGATGAAAGAGCGGTAGAGGCATGGCTTACTCACTTAGCGACCGAGCGAAATAACGCGGTGGCCACCCAGCGAATTGCGCTTAATGCGGTAGTGTTCCTTTACCGGCAATTTTTGCGCCAGCCACTTGAGAGTCTGGATTTTAAGCAGGCCAGACAATCTCAGCGAGTTCCCACTGTACTCTCACCCACTGAGGCTAAAACGATTATTGATTTAGCCTCCAACCCCTATAGGCTTATGTTTGCACTAATGTATGGTTCGGGTTTACGGCAAGCCGAGTGTTTATCGCTACGAATATTGGATATTGATTTTGACAATCTTATTTTAATGGTGCGCCACGGCAAGGGACGCAAAGACCGATCAACCTTATTGCCGCAAGCGTTGTTAGAGAGTATTCAACAGCAGATAGAACACGTCAAAGCAATTCATTCGATGGATTTGCAAAGAGGCCTCGGAGAAGTTTTTTTGCCTGATGCGCTTGCCAGAAAGTACCCCAGTGCAGCCTATCAAACCAAATGGCAGTATTTATTTCCATCCACCAGGCCCGGGCCTTGTCCGCGTACGGGCGTTATTAGGCGGCATCATTTGCATCATAGCGCGGTAAGAAAACATTTAACCGCCTGTGTTAATAAAGCAAAAATTGTCAAACATATATCCTGTCACACTTTTCGCCACTCCTTTGCCACCAGGCTTTTAGAGCAAGGCTATGACCTACGCACGATACAGGAGTTGCTGGGCCATACGGATGTTAAGACTACGGAAATCTATACCCACGTCGTTAAGCGCGGAAAGTTAGGTGTGATTAGCCCTTTTGATGGGATTAGCGAGAACGGCGCTAGCTACGCATTGGCGTAACTAGCGCGTACTTTAGCAGGCTGGGTGTTTAAGCCGCCAATTGCCTTAACACGTAGTGCAATATCCCACCGTGGCGATAGTAGTCCCACTCTACGGCGGTGTCGATGCGCACATCCACGTTAAACTCTACCGTTTCACCACTGTCCTTTTTGGCCGTCACTTTCAGGCTTTGTGGCTCGCCGTCGAGTTGTTGTATATCAAAGGTCTCCTTGCCATCCAGCCCCAAACTCTCGGCACTGTCGCCTTTTTTAAATTGCAGCGGCAGCACACCAAAACCCACCAGGTTGGAGCGGTGGATGCGTTCGTAGCTTGCGGCTATGACGGCTTTTACACCTAAAAGATTGGTGCCTTTGGCAGCCCAGTCGCGGCTGGAGCCGGTGCCGTATTCCTTGCCGGCGAGTACGATCAGCGGCGTCTTGTCGGCCAGGTATTTTTGCGAGGCGGCGTAAATACTCATTTGCTCGCCGCTGGGAATATGGGTGGTAAAGCCGCCCTCGGTGCCGGGTGCGAGCTGGTTCTTCAAGCGCACATTGGCGAAGGTGCCGCGCACCATCACCTCGTGGTTGCCGCGGCGCGAGCCGTAACTGTTAAAGTCTTCCGCGGCCACGCCGTGCTCATTAAGGTATTGGCCCGCCGGGCTGTCGGGCTTGATGGCGCCCGCCGGGGAAATGTGGTCGGTGGTGATGGAATCGCCCACCTTCACCAGACAGCGGGCGTTTTCAATGACCGGCACCGGCGGCAAACCCATGTCCATGCCCTCAAAGTAGGGCGGCTTTTTCACATAGGTGGATTCGGGCCAGGTATAGATTTCCTCATCCGGCGCAGGCAGGGCACGCCAGTCGTCGGTGCCGGCAAAGACATCGGCGTACTTTTCCTTATAGAGGCCATCGGTCATGGCGCTGGCGATGGTGTCGGCCACTTCCTGAGGGCTGGGCCAGATATCCTTAAGGTACACCGGCTTGCCGTTTTCATCTTCGCCCAAGGCATCGTTGAGCAAGTCTACATTCATATTGCCCGCCAACGCGTAGGCCACCACCAACGGCGGCGAGGCCAGGTAGTTGGCGCGCACATCCTGATGGATGCGCCCCTCAAAGTTGCGGTTGC
>DATBNH010000459.1:0-2725 GCA_036554405.1 Cellvibrionaceae bacterium
GTATTTTAAAAGTTTAGCAATTCTCGCTCTATCGTTAGGACTGGCTGCTTGCGGAAGCAGTGATAAGGGGACTCCAGAGCCACCACCGCCACCACCGGCGGAACCGATGAGCATTGTCGATGTGGCTGTGGACAATGGCAATTTTACTACCCTGGTAGCGGCTCTAGAGGCCACCGGGCTGGATGATGTGCTGGATGATCCGGACGGTACCTTTACAGTGTTTGCGCCCACTGATGATGCCTTTGCCCTTCTCGGTGAAGAAACAATCAGTGCCCTTTTGGCGGATACCGATACGCTCTCTAATATTCTCCTATACCACGTTATCACTGATGCTGAAATCGATTCGTCGGCAGCCGTGGCCAGTGCCGGTAACACTGTAGAAATGGCCAATGGTCAATCGGTGGGTTTGTCTCTTGACGGTGAATTTCTCCTGGTCAATGTGTCTGTTGTTACAATGGAGGATGTACCGGCTGATAACGGCGTGATTCATGTAATCGATGCAGTACTGATGCCGCCTGCCGTTAAGGGTGAGCCCACAGCTAATATTGTTGAAACGGCTGTTGCGGCAGGTAACTTCACCACGTTGGTAGCCGCACTTGAAGCTGCCAATCTCGATAGCGTATTGGCTGATGAAGAGGAAACCTTCACGGTATTTGCACCGACCGACGCTGCCTTTGAAATGCTTGGTGAAGACAATATCAATGCTCTGCTTGGAGATAATGAAGCGCTGCAAGCAGTGTTATTGCAGCATGTAATTACCGGTGCAGAAGTTAACTCAATCGCCGCCTATGCGGCTAACGGTACCTCGGTTGAAACCGCCAGTGGTGCGATGATTCCGGTGATGATTCAGGATCGTATGCTGCAAATAGGTGGTGCCACAGTAGTGACAGCTGATATCTACACCAGTAATGGGGTCATCCATGTGATCGACACTGTCATCGTTGGTGATCTTGAGCTGCCCTCACCGCCTATGTCGATTGTTGATGTTGCGGTAGACAATGGCAACTTCACCACTTTGGTGGCCGCACTTGAGGCGACAGGGCTGGATGCGGTATTGGCGGATCTGGAGGGTAGCTTTACCGTATTCGCTCCTACCGACGCTGCCTTTGCTGAGCTGGGTGAGGACACTATCAATGGCCTGTTGGCCGACACTGATACCCTGTCTGACATTCTGTTGTACCATGTAATTGCTGATGCAGAAATACTGGCCGATGCCGCTATTGGTGTGGCAAATGCAGACAGCTCGCTGGTGGAAATGGCTAATGGTAAAAACGCCGGTTTATCGTTTAATGGTGACAACCTGTTTATCAATCTATCGCAAGTAACCACAGCCAACGAGATGGCTGATAACGGTGTTATTCACGTAATCGACAAAGTGATGATGCCACCGGCTGACATGGGTACGCCCACGGCTAACATCGTTGAAACCGCGATTGCAGCTGGTAACTTTACTACCTTGGTAGATGCTGTGGTACAAGCAGGCCTCGACGGTGTTCTGTCTGATGAAGATGCAACCTTCACCGTGTTTGCCCCAACCGATGAGGCCTTTGCTAAAATCGACTCAGGTACTCTGAATGCGCTGATCGCCGATGTACCAGCATTGACTTCAGTGTTGCTGCAACATGTTGTGAGCGGTGCGGCGGTTGACTCTGTTACAGCCTTCACCTTGAACGGCACTGATGTGGAGACCGCTGAAGGTGAAATGGTCAGCCTGGAAATTGTTGATGGTATGCTGCAAGTAGAAGGATCAAATATCGTTGTGTACGATATTTACACCACCAACGGTATTATTCATGTGATTGACACGGTGATAACCTCTACCCTTGAGTAAGTTTCAAGCTGTTATAAATGGAGGGGCCCTTGTGGCCCCTTTTTTATTGGAATACATCATCTTGGCGAATATCAACAAAAACTCGATCGACTATTGCTAAGGCGGTTGTGAGTTGTGAGGTGTCCGGGTCAATAGAGCCATTTTTACCTGAATGATGCCCATGACCGGCCAGCGTCATCGGATAGAGTTGCTCTGACGAGTTAAAATCAATTTGCGCCTGATAAATGACGGATGGCTGTGCACTGAAGCCATCGCCAGAGTAGACCGCATCGTCCGGGAATCTATCGCTACTGTAATATTCATTGAAGTCAAACGACTGATTGATCTCCAGAAATAAGTTATAACGCCCGGGATCGGTTTCTTTAAGGGGGCTGGACAATAAAAAGTTATCCAGCAAGGTGGCGCCAGTGTAGCCGTCAATTACCTGTTGCTGACGTTTCGAAAGTAACGCAGTTTGTTCGTTACCCTGTTGTAGTTTGTGCAAAAATACCGGCAGAGACTCGGGTCGGGAGCGATTATTGCTGGCGTCGGCATCATAGTTTTCTCCAAAAATCCGCTCAAATTCCATATCTTTTTTATCAAAAGGATTGGAAGTCAGTTTTCCTATGCCTTCTTTCAACCAGACGGTATTTTTAAAGGTGTTGGTGGCCACGCTCTGGGTTACGTATAGCGGCTGGACAAAAGTGCCATCGATTTTTTCCAGCCAAATTGCATATTGGGGCCAGTGAAACGCCGGGCCTTTTTTAAAATCAATGGTGATGCGACGGCCGGGAACATGACTGTTCTTATGGGTGATGGTGTATTCCAGTCGTTCAGTCTCCTTGTCTTTTGTGCCGTCGGCTATTCTGAGGCTGGTTCCCCAGCGGTGAAAGCTTTTAAAGGGTTAAATTTCCC
>DATBNH010000469.1:0-2581 GCA_036554405.1 Cellvibrionaceae bacterium
GAGCAGTGACAAGGACCAACTCCGCCTGTGGGTGTTTGGTAAAAAGCGTATGCTGATGACCATTATGGTCTGTAAGCGTCTTTAATGGGGTTGAGTCGGCTTTGGCAAAGCTGGCCATAAAGGCGATACTGATAAAAATAAAAATATTTTTCATGGCGTTAATTCCTTAGAATTTTTTTGTGTTGCATTTTTATTTTCTGTAATTTTGTGCACATAATTTTGCATGGCATCGCTGGTACCGCTAAAGACGGTCGTGCCATCGTGAAGGATGACATGGGCGGGTAGTTGCCAGTGTCCATAATGACGCATTAACGTAAAACCCTCGTCCACTACCAGTGGCTTGACCTCGGGAAACTCTTGCTGAAATTTTCGTAGTTGCGCATCGGTCACATTTATGCGCGGCTGAATCCACACCGTGGTTGCCTGGGCATTAAATGTTTCGGGCAGCAATGCAAGGGTTTGTCGCGCCCCCGTATCGCCATAGCTGTCCCACAAATTAAAAAATACCAGGTGCACCCAGCCTCGCTGTGGAAGCGTCAGTATCTCGCCGCTAAGTGCTTTCAGATTTGTTTCGGCGTAGGCCGACGGCAGGCAAGTAAGGGTTAAAAGAAAAATAAAGAGTCTCATGGTTGCGTCTCCAGTTTAACGGCCTTGGCTTTTGCTGCGAGTGCTGCAAGCTGTGTGTCCAGCTCATCGGTGGCAAGAAAACTGCGGTACAGCAGCTTGCCATCGGCATCAATTACAATGTGGTTGGGTGTGCCCACGACGCCGTAGCTGGCGACAATGTCGCCAGTGGTGTCGATGGCAGTAGGCAAACTGACGCCTGCCTTGGCGTAGGTACTTTGAATATTTTCCACCGAGTCATTAATGCCCACATTCACCATCAGTATGGTGATGCTGTCGCCATACTGACGGTAGACCTGCTGGGCGTGTGGCAACTCATACACACAGTACTTGCACCAGGTGGCCCAGAATTTCAGATAAATAGGGCGCTTGCCCAGGCTATCGGCAAGATTAATGCTGTCGCCTGCGAGCGTTTTCGTATGAAATGCAGGCGCCGGATCATCGACATTTAGTGCGTGAGCCGGAGCCGTAACGATAATAGTGAGCGTCAAGGTAGCCGCCAGCTGGCGCCAGTGAATAAGAGGTGTCATATGTAAGTCTCCGTTTATAGGTGTCGCAATCAAATTCGGTTAATAGCGAGAAAGCCGAAATAAAGTCCGGCCAGTAACATTGAGCAGGCGAGCAAATTTTTAATGAACAGCATCCAGCGACCTGTGCGTGGCAGACTAGCCAGCAAGCCACTGAAAGTGCCTGCAGCAATCAGCAGGGCACACATGCCAAAAGCAAAAACAAACATTAAAAATCCGGCGGCAGTGATTTCTCCACGTGCGGCGACAAACATCAGCAGCATGCCCAGCACGGGTGAAGTACAGGGGGCCATTACCAGGCCAGACAGAAGCCCTGAAATGAAAACGGCAAAGACGCCCTGGCGGCTTGGCGTTTTTTGCCGGGGGTATGTTGGTGCCCACTCGGGCATTTGCAGCCAGCCCTGCATCCAGGCAGCCATGAGTAAACAGGCTATGGCTACTGTGCCCAGGGTTAGGGGATGGCTGGCAACACTGCCAAATAACTTGCCCGTGGAGGCGGCCAAGACCCCCAGCGCGGCATAAACCAGAGCCAGCCCCAAGGCGTAAACCAGCGAGAGCCCTAACGCTTGCATACGGTTGCGGCTTTGTCGTCCTACTACGGCCACCGAGATAGGCAGCAGTGGATACACACAGGGCGTCACGCTAGTCAGTAGCCCGGTGATAAAAATCAGCAGGACCAATGTGAGGCCAAGCTCGCCGCCGGATAAGGCGGATTGAATAAACTGTTCCATAGCGATCACCTGAGTGGATGCCGGTTAAGGGGTGCCGGGGCAGTTATACTCCAAGCGTCAGCGGCACTGATCAAATTGCGGTAAAATCGGTGTCAAATCGTAGGTGCGCAGGATTATTTCAATAAATTCAAAGCGTTATAATCCCATGACTTTCTTCCCTGAGACGGGGTTTCCCGGAGTGTTCATGCCCAAGCTGTATTTTTCTCCCTTTATATTTGATCCCGCTACCGGGGAACTTGCCGGCGGCTCCGAGGGCACCCTGGTGCTCAGGCACAAGGTCGCACTGTTGCTGACCTATCTGATTGAGCATCGAACGCGGCTGGTCAGTAAAGAGGAACTGCTGGACGCCCTGTGGCAGCATGGCGACTACCGCGAACGCTCACTAACCCAGAGTATTCGAGAGCTGCGCAAGGTGCTGGGTGACAATGCCGCCGATCCGGGTTTCATTCGCACTTATCCTCAGCGCGGTTACCAGTGGGTTGCGCCTCTGGATGAACCCCGCCCAACTGTCCCGTCTCAGGTGGTGGCACCCACTCGCTGGCACCCTTTGGCCTTGCTGAGTACGCTTGTGCTTGGCGTTATGCTGTTGGTGGGCGTGTGGTTTTTACGCGGTACGGCGGAGCCTGCGGGCGATGAAAAAATTCCGAGCCTGGTAGTACTGCCTTTTGCCAATGACACGGGCGATCCAGCCCAGGACTG
>DATBNH010000471.1:0-3895 GCA_036554405.1 Cellvibrionaceae bacterium
CAATCGATATCAAAATCCCCGTCGCTCACGAGCATTTTTCAATACAGAAGATGCCAATTGGCAGGTAAATTATGTAGACTAATGGCCTTCGCCAAGCGTAAATAGACTTGTTCAGAGGTTCCTTATGCTTTAGGTGATGTCGCCCTCGCAACATCTTTACAGACTAATGGTTGTGTTGATGGCTAACAGTTGTTTGATATTAAGGATTTTGTAGGAGTACACCCTATGAAAGTGCTTGCCAAGTATAGTTTATTGCCGCTGTTGTTACTGTTGGGTTCTTGCGCACAGTTGGTTATGCCTAAGGCGGATCGTGAGCTTGCCCAACTGCCCGCCGGTAACTATCGTCTTGCCCCTGCTCACACCACGGTAATATTCAAGATTGGCCATCTGGGTATTTCCTCCTATGTGGGGCGTTTTAACCAGACCGATGCCAGTTTGCAATACGATTCTGAAAACCCTGAAAAAAGCCGACTAACGGCGACGGTGGCAATGAGTTCGCTTGATGTGAATGATACGGATTTTTCTGAAACGCTCACCGGTTGTGATTGGCTGTGCGCCGAGAAGTATCCGGAGGCGGTGTTTACCACCATAGCAGATGCCGAGGTTCAGGGTAACAAGTTGACTTTTCCGGGGGAGCTACGCTTTCGCGGTGTAACCCGTGAGGCAGAGATTGTGGTGGATATGCGCGGTGGGGCTGACAATATGTTAACCGGGCGCTACACCCTTGGCTTTGATGCCCACCTGACATTTAATCGTTCAAAGTATGGAATGGGTAAATATATTCCGGTGGTGGGTGATAGGGTAGATATTGAAGTTTATACCGAGTTTTTGCGGGAGAAAGAGTGACGGTCTACGGTGAACGGAGAACGATCAGTGGGAAACGATGAACGAATCATCGATGACTCGTTGATGCGTCACCGAATCGTCCGTTCTCCGTGTTCTGCTAAAAATTCAAGCGCACGCCAGCTGCCCAGCTATTGCCGTGATCACTGAGGCGAGTGTCCAGCGTCGCGGCAAGATGCCGAGAGATTAAATAGGCGCCGCCAAGATTAATACCGGTATTACCCTCGTAAATAGTGTGGTGGGCAAGTGCCAAGTCTGCCTCTATACGATGGCCCAACATACCGCGAAAGCCAATACTGGCTACCAGACCTGTGTCACTGTTACCCACATCCGGAGCGGTATGCTCGACGCCGAGAGTGCCATACACATTAAAGCTATAATTGAACGGTATGCGGTAGCCCGCGCTGGCGGCTAGGCTAGTGGAGCCACAACCGCGGTTGCCGCTGACATCCGTGATTGCGCCGGTAGCAAACAGGTTTCCATTAATATCCTTACTGGCGTGCAGGCGTGGGCCATTCTGTCGGCAATCATAATCATCCAGGCGCTGGTCAAAATACTGTAAGCCCACGTGGTTGTAACTGACCACCGAGCGATGAATAGGACTGGGGTTGGCCAGCACTAGTTGTGCGCTGGTAAACAGGGCAGAGGCTAAAATTGCGTTAAGTAAAAGGTTCGAGATCTTCATAGGCTACTCCAATAATACCGTTAACAATACAATTATCGAGCCATGTTGCACAGGTTTAGCCATTCATGGCCAGTGACCGGTTGAATGGAAAGGCGTCCTTGTCTTAGTAATACCATATTTTCCAGTGCCGGCGTTTGCTTGATGGCGTTGAGTGTGACAATGCTATCAAATTTTTTCAGTAATTTTATATCCACGCAAAACCAGCGCGGTTCGGCTTCGCTGGCTTTGTTGTCGAAGTAATCGCTGTGAATATCAAATTGCTTGGGGTCTGGGTAGGCCGCTTTGACCACGCGCGCAGTACCGGCAATGCCAATGTTTCTGCACTGGCTGTGATAGATAAAGACCTCATCACCCAGGCTGACCTGATCGCGCAAGAAATTGCGCGCCTGATAATTGCGAATACCGTCCCAGCGCGTAGTTTGATTGTGCTCGGATGCCAAGTCGTCGATGCCGTAGCAGTCGGGTTCCGATTTGAACAGCCAGTAATTTTTCATTGTTCAAGGCGTATCATCAAGATTGTTAAAAGCGCTCAAGCGTTCGGCAATGGCATCATCTACCAGTGACAGACCGATACGCCGTGCCTGAACATCTACGTCTTTTATTTGTACCGTTAGCGGTTGGTCGAGATAAAAACGATCGGTTTCGGTAATGAGCGTTAGCTTACGGCTATCGAACTTGGGCTTGGTTGAACCTTTTTCTGCCAGCACTACAAAGCCATCGGTGCCTATATCATCGAGCTTGACGCTAACACCCTTTGCTGTAACAGCGGTCACTCGGCCGGTGTGAACTGTACCAATATGATGGGTGAGGTATTGACACAATAGCCACTGTTCCAGCTGTCGGCTGGCTTGGCGACCGGTCACTTGTTGCTCTTGCAATGCATCTACCAGCGTATCGGCATTTGCAGGTTTCGGTTGCTTACGCAAAATAGCTTTGAGGGCATAGTGGTTATAAAGGTCCTGATAGCGGCGAATGGGGGATGTCACCATGGCATAGTGCGCAAAGCCGAGACCAAAATGGCCCAGAGCTTCGGTTCTCAGGCTGCCGGCTTGCTGCATGCGTTGTAATAGTGAGAGTAATTCGGCAATTTCAGCGTTGGAACCAGCGCGCTGACGCAGGTCTTTAAACAGGGCCTGAAAGTCCGCCAGAGTAGCAAGCTCGCCGATATTATAATCGGGCAGAACTTCGTTAATCAGCTGCTTGGCATCATCGATTCTCTCTGGGCGAAAGCCGATATGGGTGGAAAAAATGCCGCTGCCGGGATGTTCTGCAAATAATTGTCCGGCACAGATATTGGTGGCCAGCATGGCCTCTTCGACCATTTTTTGAGCAATATTGCGGCCGCGTTTTTCTATGCGTTCAATTTTTTTCTGCTCGTTTAGCCAGTATTGGTAATCGGGGCGATCTTCCATAACCAGCGCTGAATTTTGGCGATGCGCCAATCGCGCCTCTGCGCATTGTTGCAGGGCTGTAAGAGCCTTTTGCGTAGCCGGTGTTATTTCGTTGACAGAATTATCGTTATCACTATTTTCAAGCAATTGACTGACAGCGTTGTAACTCAGTTTATAGCGAGAGCGGATCATTGCTTCACTGAATTGGAAATTGGTAAGGTGTCCATCAGACGCTATATGCATTTCACACACCAGTGCCGGGCGGTCTTGTTCTGGTACCAGTGAATAAGTGTCGTGAGACAGCTCTGGCGGCAGCATAGTGATGGGGTAACCCAGCAAATATAACGTGCTGGCGCGCTCACGGGCGCTGATATCCAGTGGGCTATTAATACTGATGTGCGCGCCGGGATCGGCGATGGCGGTGACCAGTTTCCAACCCTCGGCTGTCTGTTCGGTATAAATAGCGTCGTCCATATCGCGGGTAAACTCCGAGTCGATGGTGACAAACTCGATGTCGGTCATGTCGCGACGGTCTGGGTCAAGCAGGGGGCCAGCGGCGGCTATTTGCTGCGCCTGAGTCAGAGAGGCCTGATCCCACTGGTTGGGTAAACCAAATTTTGCGGCGATATAGCGGCCTTCAATACCGCTTTCATCGGGCCTGCCAATCCGATTGACTACCCGTACCTGGGCCTTGCCCTCGTGTTTAAACGGGTGACGTACCAGTTCGCACTCAACAAAGTCTCCCTCGGTACAGTTGGTACGCTCTTGTGGGGGAATAAACAGCCAGCGGTTGAACGGTGGTAAATCCGGTTCGACAAAATGCGCAGGCCCTTTGCGCACATAGCGACCGACAAAGCGCTTAAAGCCCTGATCCAGCAGAGCTTCCAAGTGCGCTTCCAGTTGTTTCTTACTGTTTTGTTCGATGGTTATTTTAACGCGATCGCCGGGTAACACTCGCTGCATTTGATCGGGATCG
>DATBNH010000494.1:0-12395 GCA_036554405.1 Cellvibrionaceae bacterium
GGTAAGCGATGGCAACTATCTGGACGTTATCGACGACTTATTCGTAGGCATTAAAGGCTCCAACCCTGGGCAACCAGAAGGCTTCTCGTTAGTGGTTTTACCCGACGGACACAGCGGAGAGGAAATGATTGCCTACGTTAAACAAGCTGCCAAAAAACATAAATTAATCAATATTATTTTCCACGGCATCGGCGGAGATCACTTATCTGTAACTACCGAGGCCCACGAGCAATTAGTGAAGTACCTGGCCGAGAATCGTGATATTTACTGGACGGATACTTATTTGAATATAATGAAGCATGCAAACGATCAGCTGTGAGCGGGGTACGGGGTACGGGGTACGGGGTACGATAATTTTGTGACTCAGACAGACTGAGGGTTCGATTCTGCTTTTATTCAGGCTTTACATTGTGACGAGTCAGATCGGCTAACCATTGCTGGCAGGCGACGATGAGCTGCTGCGCTGCGCCGCTCGGCTCGGTTTTTGGGTTGACCGCTTGTAGTACGCCCAAGCCCTCAATCAGCGCCATCGCCTGGGTGGCAAGTGCTTGCGCACTGGCATGGGACGTCAGGCACTGATTTGCTAAATCCTGCTCTGCCAGCTGTACCAACTGAAGCTCTAACATGCTTTGACGCTCTGCAAAGGAGGCACCATATTCAGGTATAGTAGACCAGATAAAGCGCTGGTAAGCGGCGAGCGGAATGTCCAAACGGGCCAGTTCATCCATCAGAGCGCCATAATGGCGTGCACAAGCGAGCACCAAGGCATCAAAGTGTTGATACTCTTGAGGCTCGGTTTCAGGCAAAAAGCGCGTAAAAAAGTGCTCAATGCAGGCGCTCAATAAGTCAGCCTTGCGTGGAAAATAGTGATGGAAAGCACCTTTCGATAATCCACTGGCGTCGACCAAATCTCGCATGCTGGTGAGTTCATAGCCTTTTTTTAGAAACATGCGCAAAGCAATGAGCAGCAATGCCTCTCGACTGGTTTTCATGGGAGCAGGTCACTCAAAGGTATAAAACATTCGATAGATGGTGAGAGTATCGAGTTGATTCGCATCATGCAACTGAAACCCAAGATGTTGATACAAGGGTACATTGTCTGGGTTTTCAGTGTCTAAAGCGAGTATCTGCGCGCGGTCGCGGCAGTACTCCATCATAGCGGTAATCAATTTTTTGCCATAACCGGCACCTTGATGGCCCGGAGCAACCCCAATTTTTACCAGATAGTGATTAATATTTTTCGGCAGTTCTTCTCGGCTTTTCACCGCATAGCGATTCATGCGTTGAATGCTCGCCAAAGGCACCTTGCCGATTAATTTGGGTAGGTGCAACAGCAAAGCAACTGCACCTCGCCAACTCGAAACAGGGGTTTCAAGCAGTGCGCACGCCAGCAACTTATCCCCGTGATGCAACCCCCAGACGGGTCTACCCGCACTGCAGTGGTAGGCAACAATAAAACTCACCAGTTGGTAGCGCAGTCGATCGATATCGGCCGCAGGGCAGCCCTGTAAAAAGTAACGATAAACGGGATCGTTGGCGAAGGCCGCACTCAATAGTGTGCTGATCTGGGCTTGGTCGGGGTGGGCCAGTATAGTAATTTTCAGTTCACTCATGTTGCCCCAGCCTCCAACTGTGGGTAGTGGTTCACGGCAAAGGCATAGAGCACCTTAATCATAAACAGCAGTGCCAGCGACATTAACCATGTGGGCAGTGGCATTTGAGCAGTGATAAGAATACCGATACTGAGCAACGCGCCTGCCAGCACGGGCTGCCAACGCCGTTGGTAGCAGAGGTTCACTACGCTGGCGGCAGCTATAGTAAACGCCCAAATGCCAATCAACGGCAAAAGTGGTGCGCCCACCAATAGTCCGACCAGAGGCAGGTGAATATGTATGGCAATAAATCCCCAACGCCAGGCGGGGCGTTGGGCGTAGAATGCATTGGTTCCCGGCGTAAAATTAGCGACCGTACCGGCGGCTATGTCGAGCATCAAAGCAGACGCGACCAGCACGCGCCACAAACTCAGGTGTGATTGTAATGTGTTGAATTCAGGGCTTGTGGCCCAAAACCCGGCCGCCACAGCCGCAACCAATGCGATAGACAGCAAGGCACCCAAACTCTGGCGCTCGCCTAAGACCTCCTTGAATGCGGAGGGTACGCGATATTCCCGATCAAAGAGCCTCATGGTTTACTCCATTATAAACATACCGGGCGTCCGGTATTTATATGGTCCATGATTTTTCCAATGTCGTCAACTGCTGAAAAATAGCCATAGTGTTGTCTGTAGAGACACAGCTGGCATTATCGAGTTAGCAACTCGATAGCCCGATCCGCACTGATGATCACCTCTTGCCGAGGCGCAACATTCACCCGGGTAATATTGAACATTTGATATGTTGATTTACCAAACTTTCTTCAATGGTGAAAAAAGGTTGGGTAGCTTTTTTCAAAAAAATGTGCAACAGGCAATACAAAGCGCACTCAAAAATATAAAAAGCCCAGTATCGCTACCGGGCTTTTTTGTCACTTTCTGTATGATGCCCTCGACTGCATGGACGCAGAAGCCAGGGTAACGCAGAGAGCAGTGATCGAGAGACGGAAAGCGCGGCAGGACAGCCGCGATTGACGGCGAAGCCGCCCGAAGGGCGAGCCACATGGATGTGGCGAGTGACAAACTGGCAGGACAGCCAGTTTGTACAGCCGAAGGCTGCCCGCAGGGTGAAGCACAAGGGCGTGCTTCATGAATCGAACCACCATAAAGAGGGGTTCGATTCCACTTACATTAAATATAAAAAAAGCCCAGTATCGCTACCGGGCTTTTTTTCACTTTTTATATGGTGCCCAGAGGCGGAATCGAACCACCGACACGAGGATTTTCAATCCACTGCTCTACCGACTGAGCTATCTGGGCGTTGCGGGCTATCCGCAAGAGGCGCGTATTAAACCTTCTCAAAAGGCTTGCGTCAAGGGGAGGCCGATAATTTATTTGTCTTCTTCAGGCGGAACGTAGCCCTCGGCCTGATCGTAATCATCGCCACTTAAAAATTTGGTCATTTGTTCACCAAGGTAAACGCGAGTAGCTGTGTCCATCAGGTTCAGCTGCTTTTCGTTGATTAACATAGTCTGGTGCGCCAGCCACTCTTGCCAGGCTTGCTTGCTGATATTTTCATACACATCCTGCCCCACGGGGCCGGGATAGGGTGGCCTATCAAGACCTGGCAGTTCTTGCTGATACTTACGACAAAATACGGTGCGACTCATATGGACTCCTGCTGATTTATACGGGTGCGCCCACCGGCTGTAAATTACCCAGCTTTTGCAGCAGACGCTTGACCGGTGCGGCCAGTCCAACCGACTCCGGCTGGTGCACGTTATACCAGAGTGACTGCCCCGACTCCATCACCCCGACGATTGGCCGCGCCAGTTGTATATGCACCGGGGTAATCTCCAGATGATAGTGACTAAAGGTGTGGCGGTAGCTATCCCAGGTTTCTACCCTCTCTGGCTCGCCATAGTGCTGGCTGCACCAGGCATGGATATCGTCATCCACTGCGCGCTCGGGAAAGCTCCACAGGCCGCCCCAAATGCCCTGTGGTGGGCGCTGTTCTAACAGCACATCGCCCGCGTTGTTATGCAGCATTACCAGCTGCACCGCCTTAACGGGCAGTGTTTTTTTTGGCTTCTTACCCGGGTATTCGCTCTGGGTGCCAGTGGCAAAAGCGATGCAGTTATCCTGCAGCGGGCACAGATCGCAGGCGGGCCTGCTGCGGGTGCAGATCAGCGCGCCCAGATCCATCATCGCCTGGGTGTAGTGATTGCAGCGCTTTATCGGGGTGTGCTCACGTGCATGCTGCCACAGGGCCTTCAGGGTTTTGCTCTCACCGGGCCAGCCGGGCACCGCATGGTAGCGCGCCAGCACCCGCTTGACGTTGCCGTCTAGAATCGGCGCAGATTGCTGATGGGCAATACTGACAATGGCCCCGGCTGTAGACTCTCCAATACCCGGCAGGGTGACCAGCGCTTCGACACTGGCGGGGAACTCGCCCCCATATTCGCTCACCACTTGCCCGGCAGCGCGGTGCAAGTTGCGGGCGCGAGCGTAGTAGCCGAGCCCGGTCCACAAGTGTAACACTTCGTCGATAGGGGCGGCGGCAAGATCAGCCACAGTAGGGAAACGCTGGGTGAACCGCTCAAAATACGGAATCACTGTATTCACCTGGGTTTGCTGCAGCATGATTTCTGATAGCCACACCCGGTAGGGGGTAATATTGTGTTGCCAGGGCAAATTCTTGCGCCCGTGCCGGTCTTGCCAGGCCAACACGGTGCGGGCAAAGGCATTACTCATTGTTCGGGCTTTTGCTCGTCAGTCGATTGGCTTTTTGGACGAAGAAATTGGTTGAGCAAGCCCTCTACCGCCTGTTCGGTGCTGCTACTTTCTTTGTCTTGCTCACCCTCTTGGTCTTTAGCTCGTTTATCTAATTGACGCAACAACTCACGCTGCAAGCGCTCACCGGCATAGGCTTTTGCCATATCTTCGAGAATACGCGTGTCCAGACGACAGTCGCTTGCAGGTGATAACGCCGACAGTGAACCACGACAGCGCAGTAATTGCAGCGAACGATCCAGCCAGTAATTGCTTTTTACGGTACAACCTTCTTCGCTGGTGGTTTTTTCCGACAGCCGCAGCGGTAGATTAATATCATAACGGTCTTCACCAAGATCAATAGCGCCACCTATTCCCAGCACCAAAGCCTCAACACTGGCCTCAATGCCCTCCAGGGTGATTACTTGGTTGCGCATGCGCACACTACCCGATACCGGCTCCATCACAGTGTACTCAGGCCATTGTTTTTGTTCGCTGCCTGGTTCGCCCTCTTCAATCTGCTCATCGCGCATGAGGGTAACGGCCTGGCAAAAGTATTTTTCCACATTAATAGGAGCCATAGTTACGTCGGTGCCGCTAAACCGAGCGTCCAGCTCCAGCGCTTGCATAATCGGCTCTAAATAAACGCCACGGGTTTTACCCACGGCAGTCAGTTCGATGGCGCCGTTGAGTTGCACGCTTTCATCCAGTTCAAGATCACGCATCACCGGGGCGATCTGAAAGCCTTTAATTTCGGCATTGAAATCCATGATCGCAGAATCGCCTCGGCCGTCGAGCTTGGCACGCGCGATAAGCTTACCCTCATAGGCGTCGGCGCTGGCCTCGGTCATTTCAATTACACCGGCTTTTGCATTCATGCGCAGACGCAAATTGGTAAAGCTGAGGTCAGTCATAACCAGGGAGCCCAAATCAAGCCGCACCTGGGCATCGAGGCTCTGCACCAGCTCCAGCGGAATCAGCGGCTCATCCGAGGCCGCAACTTTCGCAGGCGCTTCATCGGAGGCCGGCGACAAATAGTGATCCACATTAATCGCATCGCCCATCAAGGTCACCACCAGCGCTTGCCGACTAATATCAGTTAGCTCCAAAACACCGTTAAAAGTGGTTTCATCAAGCACCAGTTGCAAAGACGACAGGGTGATTGAGTTGGCAGTGCCCACGTAATCGGTGCTGAATGAGAGACGGCTCAGGGCAGATTCAAGTGTAGTCTCGGGAGCAGGCAAGCCAAGGCTCGCCATCAGCTGCTTAAGATTAAAAGGCTCCAGTTTAAGCTTGCCACTGTAAGCCAGGCCGGTTTCCAATAAGCGCACATCGGCACTGAAAGCAGCTTCAAGAGGGGCCATCTCCTCTGTACCCACAGCCAGCGCCAACACCGCTTTGGGCAGTGTAAATTGGGTAAAGTCGGCGCTTATACTGACTTGAGTGGTGATGCCACCGTTAACTTGCAAAGGCGACTCGCGATATTGCTCGGCATTACGCAGCGATGCATTCCAGGTAGACCTCACCGAAATAGGCTTGCCCTCAAAATTGACATCAGACAGGCTTAACTCTTTCAGCTCGGCCACCAGCGTGGTGCCCTCGGCAAGGTCGCGATAATTCAGGGTGGTGTTGGTGAGACTGATTCGATCCACCGCCAGCGACAGTTGCCTATCGGCCTCAGCGGTCTGATCGACCGGGGCCTCGCGCTTGGCATCCGCTTCGGCCTGGGCGCGCACCTCACGCTCCAGCGCCTGGCGCTGATCGGCGGTAAGGTCGCCGGGAGCGCTCGGCATCGGTTTTGCTGGCATTAACGCCTCCCAGTTGCCGAGTCCAGTCTGGTCAAGGCTGAGATTGGCGGTGGCGCCATCTACTAACAAATGTTCTACCACCAGCTCGCGGTTAAACAGTGGCCGTGTGGCCACCAGCAAACTGGCACTGCGTAACTCGGCAATGGTGTCTTCGGGTGTGGCCAGCGCGGCAACACTGACATCGTTGATGTCGATACCAACACTGGGCCAAAAAGCCCAGCTGAGGTCGCCGTTGATGCGCAGGTGCACGCCTTGCTCGCGGGCCATGGCTTCAATGCGCGATTTGAAGATATTGGGATCCAGCCAAAAAAACAGCCCAACAACAGCCAATACCAGCAACAACACCAGAACCAATAAAATTTTAAGCGCGAGTTTCACGGCAACTCTCCAGTACAAACAACAAGACATGAAGCATAGCAGCAAGCACGCCGGTAATCAGCTCAAAGTTGTTCCATTTCAGGGCTGGTTATAAACCTGCCGTCTCGCTAAAATGGCCCCTTTACTTGGCACCGGGCTTTTTATGGCACACAGAACCGCACTCTACGATATCCATTTGGCCGCTGGCGGCAAGATGGTGGATTTTGGCGGCTGGGATATGCCTATCAATTACGGTTCGCAAATTGACGAACATCACCAGGTGCGCCGCCATGCGGGCATGTTTGATGTCTCTCACATGACCGTGGTGGATGTCAGCGGCCCCGACGCAAGGCGCTACCTGCGAGCACTTTTAGCCAATGATGTGGCACGTATCGACAACACCCGGGGCAAGGCGATATACAGTGCCATGCTTAACCCTGATGGCGGGGTGATTGACGATTTGATTGCTTACAACCTCGATACCTGGTATCGGCTGGTGGTCAACTGCGCCACCCGCGACAAAGATCTGGCATGGATGAGCCGGCAGGCCGAGGGCTATGCCGTTGTTGTCAGCGAACGGCCTGAGCTGGCCATGATTGCCGTACAAGGCCCCGAGGCCACTCGCATTACCTCCGATGTCATAGACACCGACAAAGCTGCGCTTATTGCCAGTCTGGGGAACTTTCAAGGCGCCGAGGCCGGAGACTGGTTTATCGCCAAAACCGGCTATACCGGTGAAGAAGGCCTGGAAATAATGCTGCCGGCGGTAGATGCCATCAACCTCTGGCAGGCGCTAGCCCAGGCTGGCGTAGTCCCCTGCGGTTTGGGCGCGCGCGACACCTTGCGGCTGGAAGCGGGCATGAACCTCTACGGCCACGAGATGGACGAGAGCACTTCACCGCTGGTGGCCAATATGGGCTGGACCATTGCCTGGGAGCCGGCGGATCGGGATTTTTCAGGCCGTGCCGCACTGCAACAGCAGCGCCAAGCGGGCATTAACGAAAAGCTGGTCGGGCTGGTACTCAAAGAGCGCGGAGTACTGCGCGCCGAGCAAGAAGTGATTATACCCGGCAGCGATGCCCGTGGCACTATCACCAGCGGTACCTTTTCCCCCACTCTCGGACACTCTATCGCCATGGCGCGCGTACCGGCCACTATTGGCAGCCACTGTCAGGTTTTAATGCGCGGCAAGCCGGTGACAGTAGAGGTGGTTAAACCCAATTTTGTCCGCCACGGACAAGCACTTATTTAAACCTAACAGGACAATTGTTATGAGCGAAATTCGCAACGAACTGAAATACCTGCCCAGCCACGAATGGGCGCGTCTGGAAGCAGACGGCACGGTCACCATCGGCATCTCTGACCACGCGCAAGAAAGCCTGGGCGATGTCGTCTATGTGGAAACCCCGGAAGTGGGCAGCACCATTAATGCCGGCGAAGAAGCGGGTGTGGTGGAATCGGTCAAGGCAGCATCAGACATTTACTCCCCGGTAAGTGGTGAAGTGATAGAGGTGAACGAATCGCTGGAAGATGCCCCCGAGCAAGTAAACAGTTCGCCCTACGACGACGGCTGGTTTTTCCGGGTAAAGCCCAACGATCTTTCCGAACTCGAAGACGCACTGGATGCTTCCGGCTACCAGTCCACCATTGAAGAAGGCTAAAAATGAAAAACGCCCTGCGCGCCCTGTTCTCGCCCCTGCTTAAACCTTTGGAAGCGGGAGATGACCCCTACCACTACAAATCACTCAGTCGCAAAATACTGCTGTTTTTTGGCGTGGTCTTCTGCGGTCTGGGTACGCTAGTGCTCTACCTTATTCCCCCCGGTGCCGACGTCGCTTACTACCTACCCGTGGTGGTTTTTATTGTTGCTGGCAGTTATGGGTTGATTGTGGGTTTGTTGGGTACTGATCGGGCGGTGGCGAAGATTTGGGGGAATAAGTAATAAAGACGGAAGACGGAAGACGGAAGACGGAAGACGGAAGACGGAAGACGGAAGACGGCATAGTGATAGGCTCGCCCAAACATAGCAAACGCTTGCTTTAATAAAAAAGGAAGACATAAGCATGACGAGATGGCTTTTTCTGATTGTGTTGATCGGATCGCTAACTGCCTGTATGACACTGTCCGGAACCTACCGGCTGGCAGCCTATGATAACGAAGGCAATCCACTGGACGACAGTATCTCCATGGTAGCCGAGGGCAATGGTATTTATACTGCTCGCAATGGCATGTGCCATGCGTTCCCTGGCGCTTTGATACGTATTACCGATACTAACACCGGTGAAGAATTAAACGGAGAAAGTCCCTTTCAATGTCGTGGACAACTACAACAAAACAACAAAACTATTGGGGATAACCTGGAGCGCTGGGACTTCGAATTTGACCAACGCACTTGGATAATTGGCAACCAGGGAACGGACAGCACTCAGACTGCGGTAGAATACATACTTGCGGGTGAAGATATCAACAGCTGGTCCGAGTTGGTGACCAGCCATTCTAAAATCATTGATCCCTCAATACCTGTCTATGGCCAAATTCAGCAAATGGGTGGAGTAGGCGCTTATTTGTTCTCACACTTCGAGCGGGACTTTGCTGAAAAATGCCAAGACCCTTATCTGAACGTTATCGACTCATCAACCGGCGATATACTTTTTGAATGGCGACATAATGGCTGCAGTGAATACCCGCCTCAACATCAAATTCAACGTGTTGTCGACACAGATTCTGGCATGCTCTCGCTCAGTTATGTCAAAAAGACTCCGCAGCTGGATGAGTTAAGGCGTAGCCAGTGGATTGAATTACTTAGAGCTGCATCCTACAAACCAGAATAATAGTACAGGCGCGCCGGACAAGGTAAATATCCGGGTTCAAAGAACCCGGTATTGCCTGACGCCCCCTATAAGGGGGCTTGCCGCTGCTATCGCCTTAGGTGCCAACGGCGGAGGCTGGTGCAGTACTTCCGGGACTCGCCGTAAACCCATCCCTGGGGGCTCGGACACAGCATCCCTGCTGAGTAGGGTCCGTGTTTAACCGCTCCGCTCCGGCCCCAGCCTCCTCATGCATCGGTACTTCGAACCCAACAGAACAGAGTACCTCGATTCCCACCAACACTGAGGACAGGGAAGTTGGGGGCGCCTTTGGCAACTCTCGCGTCAGGGACGGCGCGCGGGAGCTACACGGATGTATTCACCGCGTTTGCCAAAGACGCTACCGACCTCGCTGGCCGACCAGCTTAGTGGCACCCAAACCTGGCCACTAACCGCAACAGGCCGAGCCTGTCACGCATGACCACGCCCTAAGGACGTGGGTTTTCACATTAAACTAAAGTAACCATACACTCAACACGGTGGTAATGGCGATCCTGACTGCAGGGCGCTGCATTCGAACCCAGAGCCTGCCCCGCGAGTGCAGTGGGTGTAAAGGATACAAGGAAGTAACCGTAAGCAGTGGCCGGATTATGGACTCCCAATCGCTTGCATCAGTGCTATTGCGCTATGACTCGACTGTACGGCCCATAAGGGGCCGTACAGTAGCGAACCAAATTACAACCGGGTTTTACGTCTTACTCTCCACCCAAACATCAATAACAACATTAGCATAAGGGGGCCAAAGCTGCCGCCGCCGCTATTATCAGATGAGTTTGCCGCAGGCATTTGAGGTTCACTCCCGCCACCCGTCTGTGTAGGGGGCTCCACCTCCGGTTCTGGCGTTTCCTCTTCCGGCCCTTGTTCAGCCCCTAGCACAAGCGTCTCGTCATCCTCTGGTGCCAAGGCCCGGTCAATTTGTTGTAAAAATGCCACGAGCTGTTGCTGCTCTGTGGTGCTTTTTTCCAACACCTTGGTGTGAGCGTGAGCTTGGGTATAAACATCCGGCGTCACCAAGGTTACATCATCGACAACCACCGTTTGATTGCTGTCATTACGCAATACCCAGAGGTTAATACCGCTGTCGTAATTTACCTGTACGGTAAACTCGGAGTAAGCAACAATCTCACCGGCAACAGATTGATGCGCAGGCACTTCGATGACATCAGTATCATTGAGTGCAAGACTCACCGGCTGCTCATTACCCCCTGCCCTTACTCTGAGCGCCCCTTGTCCTACATTGACTCCAGCATTGTGCTCTACAACCACTTCAGCATTGGGCGCCAGGCGCACACCTGCTCCATTTCGCAGGTACGAAAATCCCTCAGGCGTGATTACTTCAGCAGTGCTGGACATGGCAAGCGACTCCGCTTGAATAACCGTTCCACCTGCCACCATAAAGACATCGGCCAGAGTCGGGGCACTGCCATCGTGTAAATAAGGGGCTGAGTCAAACACACCGAGAAGTGAGGGGGTTTTAATCACGCTCAAGAGCTCATCACGGGTGTTGCCGGAATACGCTCTTACCGTCCCTACATCATGCACACTGCCATCGGTAAAGGCCGGGGGGCGATGACATGTTTGACAATCCATTTGCTCAAACAGGGCTTGTCCGGCAACAGCTTGCTCGGTCATGGAACCATCCGCGCTGCGATAAGGGCTGCGAGGCACACTGTCTTTATTTAAACTTTCAACATACGCGGCCAGGGCATCCAGATCATTACTGAGCCCACGTTTTTCTCTGCCCAGTGGATCACTGCTGGCATTAAAGAAAACGTCCGTCATTAAGCCACGGCCTTTGAAAACATTGCGTATGTCGTTTTCGAAATCCTGCACCTCATCAAAGTTTGCCGACCAGTGCAAATTACCGAAGCGGGCGCCACCGCGACCGTTAAGCGCTATGTTGTTGCGCATCCCCTCCCCTCGGCCAGTAAAATCGTAGGTACGCCCATCGTGGCCACCATCAAAGTGGCAGGTGGCGCAGCTGATATAACCCTCAGCGCTCATACGCCCAATGGGCGAGTCATCTCCCTGTACGCCTTCGGCGGCATGATAAAAAAGCTGCTTGCCTTTAAGCACCTCGTCGCTCAGTTTTTCGTTGGCGACGGTTACCAGCGAACGCGTAGCGGGGTTAATATCGCCACCGTTTAAAAACTTGCTCAGGTCGATCATGCTGACGCTGCGGCTGAGAAAGTTCTTTACGAACAGGGTTTCAGAATCGCTGGCATAGGCCAGTGCTTGCGGAGCGCTTTCTACCAGAAACTGACCGGCAATACTTTCGTAGCGACCCGTATCGGGCGAGACATTAAGCACAAACACCTGGTTGCGCCCTTGCATTGCCACAAATAAGAATTGCTCATCATCAGACAAGCGAACACCTGAAGGCGAATCGGCGTTATCAAAATCAAACCGATACTGGGTTAACTCTTCTCCGCTTTCCAAATCAAGCACGGCCGCCAGAGTGCGGACGGTATTGTCGTCGTCCAGGTCTGGGTTGCCGTTTATCAAGCCACGGTCAACATTGTCTTTCTTGCCCACAACATAAGCCCGAGTGCCCGCACGGTTGAGGGTAATACCGGCTAAATAGTTGGGAATACCGCGACCATTTTCCAGACTGTCATCTTCGGTATGACGAAGCAGCTTAAAGGTGCGATGCAAAGTAAAATCACTCAAATCAACTTGCCAGACTTCAGCCTCGTGCTCGGCAGAAATAAACCGGGTAGCCAGCAGGGTTTGATGCTCTTCACTTAAAGCCAGTGCTTTTACAGTGGCGCCAACCGCAAGACGACCATCAATGCTCAGGCTGTTGGCATCCAGGCGCACTATCTCGCCGCTGCCATATAGCGATGCATACATTTTACCGGTCGACAGGTCGGCTACTATGTCCATAGGCGCAGCACCATACCCCAACTCAATGGCCTGAATGCTCCCGCCTTCATTATCCATAATCTGAATCACATCTGAATCGCGCGAGGTTAACCATACGCGGCCCTGTCCATCCAA